>JBGAWX010000299.1:0-4117 GCA_044227375.1 Saprospiraceae bacterium | reverse complement strand
CAAATAATTCATTAATAATTTGTATTTTTGATCCAAATAGCTGTACATGACCCGGACTAAACTGATTGAGAATATTTATACCCTTGTTAAATCCATTGATAATGAGGAATTATTACAATCTCTTTATGAATTATTAAAAAGACACAAGAACTCCAAGCCCGGGGAATTGTGGAATTCACTCACAGAAGAACAAAAGAATGAAGTTCTAAAAGCCTATGACGAATCCGAACATGAAGAAAATCTTATCCCTATGGAACAAATTTTTAAAAAATAAATGAACGTATTCTTTACAAAGAACGCCGACAGAAACTTCGAGAACATTCAAAAATATTTAGCAGAAAATTGGGGACCTACATCAAAGGAAAAGTTTATACATAAAACCAAACACTCTTTGGAATTATTAAAACTTCATCCTGAATTAGGTACTAAAGAAGTTGAATCTAAAAACATATATGGTTTGTTGTTACACAAACACATTCGGATGTTTTACAAATTATACAAAGATCGAATTTCGGTTTTAGCATTATTTGATGTTAGACAAAATCCAGGACGCCGACCTAAATGATATAAGTATTTATTCCAACTGAACATTGAGCATTGTTTGTTGAGCATTGAACATTACTTTCCAAATAAAGTCAAATGCTCAATACGCAGGTTCCAACCAAAACACTGCTGGCTGGTAATTTTCAATGCGCAATAAAAATATTTGAATTTCATTAATGACTTTATTTCTCAACATCATCCTTCGGTGGTCGTCTGTCAGCGGTCAATCTTCATTCTCCGATGTATTGTATATCCAGTCAGCCTGATTAACTTTGCCGGATAAAACAAGTCCATGTCCCCAATAGAAACAGAGCACCTGAAAATCATTCGCGAATCGGTAAGAAATTTTGCTGAGCAGCATATCAGACCCAAGATGATGGAATGGGATGAAAGCCAGCATTTTCCAAAAGAGCTGTTTCACCAAATGGGAAAGCAGGGATTTCTTGGTGTGCTCGTTCCGCAGGAATATGGAGGTTCAGGATTCGGCTACCAGGAATACATTACCGTCATCGAAGAGATTGCCAAAGTATGCGGTTCCATAGGGCTGTCGGTTGCTGCACATAATTCACTTTGTTCCGGACACATGATGCTTTTTGCCAATGAAGAGCAAAAGAAAAAATATTTGACAAAACTCGCAACGGGTGAAATGCTCGGTGCCTGGGCACTTACAGAAGCCAACACCGGCAGTGATGCCATACGAATGAAATGTGTAGCTCAGCAGGATGGAGACCACTGGATTATCAATGGCACCAAAACCTGGATCACCCATGGAAAATCAAGTGACGTTTCAGTTGTCATTGCACGTACCGGAGAGCTTTTGGACAGCCGCGGCATGACTGCTTTTATTGTCGATCGAAATACTCCCGGACTTACTGCCGGTAAAAAAGAAAATAAATTGGGCATGCGCGCTTCCGAAACTGCGGAGATGATTTTTGACCATTGCAGGATACATAAATCAATGGTGATCGGTGAAGTCGGAGAAGGATTTATTCAGGCTATGAAAGTATTGGATGGTGGAAGAATAAGTATAGCTGCACTTGCATTGGGAATTGCCAAAGGAGCTTATGAAGCATCCGTAAAATATGCGAACGAAAGAGAACAATTCGGTCAGACCATCGGAAATTTTCAAGGCATTGCATTCAAACTTGCAGACATGTGCACCAAAATAGAGGCTGCTGAATTGCTGACACGTCAGGCGGGCAAAATGAAAGACCTCAAAATGTACATGACCAAACAAGCGGCTATGGCCAAGTACTATGCATCTGAAGTTTCTGTTACAGTTTCCACGGACGCCGTTCAGATATTCGGAGGCTATGGTTATACCAAAGATTTTCCTGTTGAGAAGTATTATCGCGACTCCAAACTCTGCACGATCGGTGAAGGCACTTCGGAAATTCAGAAACTGGTGATTTCGAGAGAAGCGCTTAAGGGAAGCTAGGGGGAGAGATCTGAGATCTGAGATCTGAACTATGAGACGATGGACGATGGACGATGGACAATGGACAACGGACAATGGACAACGGACAATGGACAATGGACAATGGACGATGGACGATGGACAATGGACAATGGACGATGGACGATGGACAATGGACAATGGACGATGGACGATGGACAATAAAAAAATTACACCTTACATTAGAATAAAAAATTGTTAATACTTTTCTTCTGCCTTCAGCCTGCAGTCTACAGCCTATAGACTTCTTTTGAAAACTTTCCCCTATCTTTGCTGTTCCTTTAAAAATCTTTAATCTGAAACGATATTTTCTTATATCATTCCTCAGTTTAAGCCTGCTCTCTTCGCAGTTTGGGCTCAACATCTATCTTTTCTATTGTTGCTGTACAAAAGACTTTTCGTATTCGATACTTCCTCAAAAAGATTTGTGCACAACCGATATAACAAAAAAATCGTGCTGCTCCAAATCCAAAGCGGCATGCACTCAAGATTTAACTTTTAAAAAATCGCCTTGTGGCAATAAAGCCATTGATTACATATCCTTAAACACAAAAGCAGAAAGACCAACCATCAAAGATTTACCGGCCTTACAAATCATTGATGCTATAGTACTATCTCCATGGACCATTCTTAACAAAATATCAGAAAAGCAAATCATACTGAGTTATTTTAACTCCTTCGTCGATACAGGCAATCATCTCCGAAAATTGTTTTGCTCCTTCACTTGTTAGCCAAGGGTGTATTTGCTAATGAGCGCAATTTTTCCATTACACTTCGGAATTGACGCTCGCGAATTTTTCATTGTTCATTTTTCACTATTCATTATTAACTTTAATAAAATGATTCGTCATAAATTATTTCTATTCATACTATTCTATTCGAATTTAGCATTCACCCAATACTTCAGCGGAAATGTATTGGATCAACAGGAAAAGGCCTTGCAAGGTGTCGTGGTGTATTGGCTAAACAGTCAGCAGGGAGGCACTACTAATGAAAATGGTTTCTTCAGACTTGCGAGAAAATCAGAAGACAGTTTGCTGGTGTTATCCTATACAGGTTTTCAGTCGGATACCCTTAAAATTGAACCGAATCAATACTTTTTAGTTTTGCATTTGAATGAAGGACTTGTATTAAAGGAAGTTCAGGTGGATGCAAACAGAAATTCAAATACCTTCTCCAGACTGAATCCCCTAAACATTGAAGGCCTTGAACAAAAAGAATTCAAAAAGGCGGCGTGTTGCAGTCTTTCGGAAAGTTTTCAAACCAGTAATGCTGTGGATGTCAGCTATTCAAATGCTGCTACGGGATCAAAGGAAATTCAGTTTTTAGGATTGCGTGGATTGTATACACAATTGCTCATAGAAAACCGGCCAGCTTACGCCGGCATCTTGTCTTCCACGGGATATGATTTGATTCCGGGAACCTGGCTTGACAAAGTAAATATTCAAAAAGGCGCTTCGACTGCACTTTATGGAGCACAAAGTATGGCAGGCGCAATCAATGTGCAACTTAAAAAACCACACGATGACTACCCTTTGTATGTCAATTTATTTGGAGACATGCATGGTCGAATTGAAGCGAACGTTCATCTCAATAAAGTGTGGAGTGAAAAAAATGCAAGCGGAATTTATTTGAATGGCTCATTTAATGATGTGAATAAAGATCACAACGGGGACTCCTTCCAGGATGATTCTAAAATAAATCGATTCAATGGATTAATCCGAAATACTTTTTTTAGCAACACCTGGGAAGGACAACTCAACGGACAAGCCATATTTGAAACCAGAAAATCAGGTCAAATCAATACTGAAAGCCCGTACTTGATTTCACAGGAAATTTCACACGCCAATTTATTTGGAAATCTGGGTTATGTGAATTTCGAAAAAGAATTACAGAATGCGGGTTCTATTTATGATCTGTCATATTCCAAAATCAAATCGTTCTTTGGTTCGAAGATTTTTGAGGCTGATGAAAAAAGAGTTTCTCTCAAAATGCTTTACAATCATCCCTTTGCTGACGGCATTCATCAGATCATGATTGGTCCAGCATTTCAGTACAATATCGCTAATGAAACATTTGGAAATGACAAACTCGATTATAAAGAATCCGTGGCAGCAC
>JBGAWX010000298.1:0-4120 GCA_044227375.1 Saprospiraceae bacterium | reverse complement strand
GGGTCAAAATGTCGATCATAATGATCCCAGGCTTTTGAATCGTGAAGGCTCAGTTGGTATTTTTGATTTGGGCTTATCTTTCTATTTCATCTGGAAACGCTTTCAGGGGGGAATTGCTGTAGAAAAACTCCTGGAAGCTAAAAATGAGTCCACACCATTTCCCTGGACCAACCGAAGGACAATCAAGGCCATCGGATCCACTGATTTTAAATGGCGTGATCTCGATTTGCAGGCTCAAATATTGATATATACAGATTTCGTAAAGGTCCAAACCGATTTATTTTCGGGTTTTGATTATCATGGCAGTATTTTTGGTGGTATTCATCTAAGGGGTTATAATGGTAATTCCCTGGAATCTTTAGGCATTTCTCTGGGATTTAGCCTGAGTAAAAGCATTCAGGTGGCCTATTGCCATGAATTTTATGTTGGACAAATACCGGTAAATTATGTTACTGGTAACCAGGAAATTGGCCTGTTTTATAATTTCGGAAAGGCCTTTGGACTTGGCAAGCCACCAAGAATTATCCACAGTCCAAGATATTCGGATTGAAAATTAAGGCCTTATGTATTAATTATTTCAATTAATCCGGTTAAAAAGATTTTATCTTTGCGTACAATATTTAATGTTGAAATAATGTTCGCTTAGGTATTGTTGTGGCAAAATCGTAAGACAAAAAAATATTTCATAACAAATATTAAGTCTTATATTTACGCCACTTTTTATAAAGACAAAGTAGGTAAATTTCTATTCCAATGAGAAAATTGAATCTCTCTTTTTTCGCCTTGCTCATTATTTTTTTAATGTCTTGCGGTAAAGGCAAGCAGGATGGGCAACTAATAGGCGTACAAGACCGTCCCAAATGGGGTGGCATCAATCCATATGGTATGGTATATGTTCCAAGCGGAACCCTAACCATTGGACAAAGCGACCAGGACTTTTTCCATACCCTGGTACAACCACAGAAATCCATCTCCATTTCAGGATTTTATATGGACGACACTGAAATCACTAACAATGAGTACAGGCAGTTTGTATATTACGTCAGAGATGAAATGGCCCATAAAGCTTTAGGGCATTTTATCGAAGGTGACGATGGTCAGACAGAAGAAGTGGATTGGGAACAGGAAATTGATTGGGAAGATGAAACGCTCAACGACTTGTATTTCCAGGGTGCAGACGCTTACAAAGGAGTCAAGGAACTGGATTCCAGGAAATTCGTCTATGAGTGGGAATGGAAAGATTGGCAAATGGCTGCTCACAACAGGGACATCAAAAGAAATGCCATCATCAATAAGGAAAAAACCAATATCTATCCTGACACGCTCTGTTGGGTAAGGGATTTCGCATACTCTTATAATGAACCGATGACCCGTAATTATTTTAGCCATCCAGCTTATGATGATTATCCTGTAGTTGGTATCAACTGGAAACAGGGAAGGGCATTTTGCTATTGGAGAACTTCGATATGGAATAAATTCAAAGGTGAAGAAGAGCCCAATTCGGAAGAATTCAGACTGCCTACAGAACATGAATGGGAATGGGCAGCAAGAGGTGGTCAAGAGCAAGCACCATTTCCATGGGGAGCTTATTATCCAAGAAATGCAAAAGGTTGCCTATTGGCCAACTTCAAGCCGGGACGCGGAAATTATCCTGAAGATGGTGGATATTATACTGTGAAAGCGGATGCCTATTTTCCAAATCAGTATGGTCTTTACAACATGGCAGGAAACGTGTCTGAATGGACAGAATCAGCATATGCAGATAATGCACACATTATAATGCACGATCAAAACCCCGATGTAAAGTATGATGCTAAAAATGAGGATCCTGAATCTTATAAACGCAAAGTGATCAGAGGAGGATCGTGGAAGGATATAGCATATTACTTGCATACCAGCACACGAAATTGGGAATTCCAGGATACTTCAAAGTCCTATATTGGATTCCGCTGTGTCTTGGCATTTCTCGGCAGATCAGAGGGTGACTTCAGATAATTTTTAATTTGGTGCTACATGGCAATGAATGAGTGTTCATTTATGCAGTGTATATTATTTTCAAACAATTTTCTCTAAACTCATAAAATTTACAAACAATGGCTATTTACAAACAAAATTGGTTTAAATACCTTAAGAATCTTGTGATCGGTGTTGGTGCCTCTGTCGTCATGCTCGGAGCACTTTACAAGATCATGTCCTGGGAAGGTGGTGATGCTATGATCACTGCAGGTCTGGTTACAGAAGCAATTCTATTCTTTATCTTAGGTGTGATCCCACCAGACAAAGATTATTACTGGGATAAATTATATCCAGGTTTGGGTGATGCTGATTCGAGAATCAATCCTTTGACTGAAGGTCCTATTAAAGCAGGAGCACGTCCTGTAAATGGCGAGTTGGTTGAAAATCAGCTTGGAGGTATGCTTTCTGAACTTCAGAATGTTTCAAAAAGTCTTGGGTCATTAAAAGCTTTACAGGAAGTAGATTTCAGCAAAACCAGCGATCAGGTAAAAGCAATGAGCAATTTCTACCAAAGATTAAATGATGCCATGTCTGAAATGAGTGCATCATTGGAAGATACAAAAAAATATAAAGATCAGGTTGCTGCGTTAAACAAGAATTTGTCCAACCTCAATTCTGTATATGGAAACATTCTTTCCGCATACAAGAATATGGGTGGAGCGAACTAATTTATTTAAGAAATCTAATTTATAACCAATAAATAGAATAAGATATGTCAATTCCTAAGCAGCCGCGACAGCTCATGATCAACATCATGTATCTGGTACTTACCGCGCTACTGGCATTGAACGTCTCCGCGGAGATCTTCAACGCCTTCAAGCTGGTAAATAAGGGCTTAGAACAATCAAATGCATCCCTCGATCAATCAAACGGTGCGTTACCTGAATCCATAAAGAAAAGAGCCTTGGCGAAACCAGAATTTGCAAGATTTTCTGAAAGAGCTCCTTTGGCCGTTCAATATGGTAATGAATTTACAGAATATATTAAATCAGTAGTAGATGAACTCATTGATAAATCCGGTAATAAAAATGGAACTGTTGATGAGGGCGACTATATCACTGTTGGTGACCATAAAGATTTAAAAGGTAAAAAGAACAAAGATGTTACTACCAGAATTATGGCCAATGGAGGAAAAGGATTGGAACTCAAGAATAAAATAATTGAGTATAGAACTAAATTTCTTTCATTAATTGATGATTCGTTAAGGACATCTATGGAAAATGAAATTCCATTGAATATTGATGACGAAACCTGGAGACATTCTAAGAATAAAAGAAACTGGGAAGAGTTTACTTTTAAGATGATGCCACTAGGTGCTTGTCAACCCATTTTCACTAAATTTATCAATGATGCTAAAGCTTCTGAAAATGCAGTCTTAAATCATTTTAGCAAGAGGCTTGGTGGTGAAGATGTGGTCTTGGATAAATTTACGGTAATCTCATCTCCAAAGAAGAATTACGTCATTAAAGGAGAACCTTTTGAAACATCGATATCTTTAGCTGCTTCAACTTCTAAATCTACAAACACTAAAGTAAGTCTATCCGTCAATGGAAGTTCGCTTCCGGTAAATACCGAAGGAGAAGCCACTTGGAAAACTGTACCAGGAGATGTTGGACTTAAGAAGTATACTGCTGTTGCCTCTGTAACGAATCCTGTTACAGGAAAAACCGATACCTACAAAAGAGAATTTGAATTCGAAGTAGGTGAACGTTCTTGTAACGTCGCTGCGGAAAAGATGAATGTATTTTATATTGGCGTAGAAAACCCCGTTGCCATTTCAGCAGCAGGAGTTCCATCTGCTCAGTTGAAAGTCGATGCATCAGGCGGTGGCATCACATTAGCAAAAAAGGAAGCCGGTAAGTACACTGCAACGGTAACCAATCCTGGAGAAGCCAATATTACTTTGAGTGGTGGAGGTCTTCAGCCCACTACGTTTAAGTTCAGAGTAAAAAGGATTCCGACTCCAATTCCTATGTTAAGTGATAAAAGAGGAGGTGCTATGCCAAACGGAGTATTCAAAGCACAACAAGGGGTGATTCCGGTTTTGGAAAATTTTGACTTCGAAGCAAAATGTCAGATTCAAAGTTTCAATCTGGTTTATGTT
>JBGAWX010000297.1:0-4134 GCA_044227375.1 Saprospiraceae bacterium | reverse complement strand
GTTAAGGCACAAGAAACCATTCTTTTAAATGGCACGGTATTAGACCAGGATGACAATACTCCGATTCAATTTGTGAGTATCTATGTGCCGGAAACTTCTTTTTTTGCCGAGACGGATGCGGAGGGTAAATTCAGTTTGAGAATCTTCTTAAAAGAAACCATAATTATAAAATGCAACAGGCTCGGATATGAAATCAAAGAATTTCAATTTACAGGAAAAGAACTCGGATCAAATCCGGTCTTGAATATAAGATTGCAAAAAAAAATTAGCAAGGAAATTCAAATAACAGACCTTAAACAGGACAAGGAATCCGGAGTAAAAGAAAAAGCATCATCTTTTGAAATGCTTCCCATTGTCAGTGGGAATATTGAAAGTGTATTGCCATCAATTGCACTGGGAGTGAGAAGCAGTGCCGGAGGAGAGTTGTCTTCACAATATAGCGTACGTGGTGGATCCTACGATGAAAATTTAGTGTTTGTAAATGATTTTGAAATTTTCAGACCGCAATTGATCCGCAATGGTCAACAGGAAGGCTTATCCTTTCCTAATGCAGATTTAATTAAAGAATTAAAATTTTCTTCCGGTGGATTTGAAGCGAGATATGGCGATAAGCAATCTTCCGTGCTCGACATCAAATATAAAATTCCGGATTCACTGCGTGCCAGTATTGCTCTAAGTGCTTTGGGTGCAAGTGCTCATCTTGAAGGATCCTGGAGTCCGAACAAAAACAAACCGGAAAAACTCAGATACCTTTTCGGAGCAAGATACAAGACGACAAAATATTTATTGGGAAGTCTTGATGTGCAGGGAGAATACCAACCCAATTTTCTCGATGTGCAATCGCATCTCTCGTATGATTTGAGCAGAAGTTTAAAATTGGCTTTTATTGGAAATGTTAACAGCAGTGTCTTTCAATTAATACCGGAGTCATCAGTGACTGCAAAAGGATCCGCATTTATGGTCTTGAATCTCAACACGTATTTTGAAGGAGCAGAAAAAGATGTATTCGAACAAAATATGGCAGGAATCAGTCTTACTTATATTCCGCAAAACAAAAAGTATCCGTATTTTATAAAATATCTTTCATCTGTTTATCAGGGATATGAAGCAGAGCAGTTTGATATTCTCGGATATTACCGTCTTGTTGAAGTTGAAGCAGGAAATACCGATCAAGAAGGGAAGGAAGTAAAACTTTGGGGTGAAGGAACGCAACATCTCTATACGAGAAATTTTCTTAACAGTCTGGTGCATCATCATGAGCTCCGTGGTGGAATTGATTTTGGAAATAGCGATTCTCGGGCATCTCATTTTTTACAATGGGGCTTGTCATTTAGACAGGAACTTTTGGATGATAAGATTAATGAATGGGAACGTCTTGATTCCGCGGGATTTTCTTTGCCATACCGTGAAGATGATTTGCTTCTGAATTATGCCTATAAGTCAAAAAATGATTTTCATAACGAGAAAGTATCGAGTTGGATACAAGATGAATTGCAATGGTTTGTTGCTGATAAATATGTTTTCAAGCTAACACCAGGTATCAGAATGCAATATTCTAAACTGAATGGTGAATTTATTTTCAATCCGCGTTTGAAATTAGAATGGATTCCATTGCGTGATAAACACAATACGCATGCATGGATATCTGGTGGGCTTTATCATCAACCTCCATTTTACAGGGAAATGAGATTGCCTGATGGTACTTTGAATTTTGATTTATTATCCCAAAAATCATTTCATATTGTAGCGGGCATTCAAAAGGATTTTAAAATGAAAAAAGTAAGTCCTTCAACATTCAGGTGGATTTCCGAAATCTATTACAAAGACCTTTGGGATGTTGTTTCTTATGAATTGGATAATGTCAGGATACGATATTCGGGTTTCAATGATGCTACGGGGTATGCTATTGGCTGGGACAATCGTATAAATGGAGAATTCGTACCTGGAGTTGAATCCTGGATCAACCTATCCTTTCTAAGAACCCGTGAAAAATTAAACGGGGTTCAACACAAAGAGCGCGATCCCGGGAATCCAGAAGGGACTGATGTAAATGATGTGCCGAGGCCAACGGATCAGTTGTTTGCCTTGGGATTGTTTTTCCAGGATTATCTCCCTAGAAATGACAATTTTAAAATGCATGTCAATATCACCATTGCAAGCGGATTGCCTTATGGATTGAAAGGAAACAATATTGTGTACCGGAATGATTCGGAATTTAAAGCGTATCACCGGGTGGATATTGGGTTTTCATATTTAATGTGGGATGTTAACAAGAAGAGGAAAAAGAATCTCTTTCAGTTTTTGAAATTCACCCGGCAATCCTGGTTGAGTCTTGAAGTGTATAATCTACTCGAAGTAAAAAATGAAGCCTCCATCAGTTGGATTAAATCCTTATACAATTACCAGTTTGCCATACCGAATTATCTAAGTTCAAGGAGGATCAATTTGAAATTGAGGATGGAGTTTTGAAGACCTGTCTTTTGAAAGGTTACTTATTCTCAATTTATCTGAATGCATTAATACTCAAGTTAAAAGTTGGGGAGTAATTATTAATTGCTATTCGAAATTAATTCTGTACATTATTATTTTCCTTTCAATTTCTTTTTCGCAATATTCTTGTCAACTGATTTTACTTTCCGTTCTAATTTTTTTATATCCTCTTCAGCGGGTAATTGTTCGGGCTTAATACCACTTTTTCCAAGAAGTGTTCTTACATCTTTATTGTTTTTCACATGCTCATGGGCAATTTTAGTTTCACCATTCAAGTCATTTTTCTTAACATTGAAATTTGTAATTTCTGTTGCCAGCTGCTTAGCAGAAATCGTAATGGTAGGTAGAAAGTCAGCTAATGATCTATTTTGAGAAATTCTCAATTTGAGTTTCATAGCACGTGTGTTATTCCCGCCGAATAAGGCTCCATCACCTTTGCATCTAATATTGGCGAACCCTTTGGTATCAACTCCTCTTTTCAAAAATATTTTTTGATAATTCTGTTTCAGTAATCGCTAATTTTTCTCTTGCTTGCAGGCGTTCATGAAGAAGAATTCTTTCTTCCAGGATCTCCTGTTTCCTGGTTTGAATGGCAAAATAACTTTGTGCAAAAGCAATAGGTTCTTTCTTTGGATCTCCATTCTGAGCAATTAAATAACATGCATACCGGGTGAGCATTATATCCTCAACTTTTCGTTGACCACCCTTGCCCAATTCGATCATTTTGTTGACGTCAACAAAATGATCGAACACCCCTTCCCCAGTGGTTTGGCAGCTTTCTTTAGCTTTGTCTACAGCATTCAAAAAATTGCGCCATTCAGCATATCCTTGCAATACCTGCAAATCTCTTGCATGCCAATATTCTACTCCATCCTGATCATAGGCGTACTCTTCAAAAGTTTTATTGAGTTTTGCGATGGTTTCCTTTTCATAATTTCAGTTGATTTTTAAAATTATTGTAATAACCTGACAACTCATTCCAAGTTTGCCGCACTCGTTGATTAAAGGTAATTTAGGAATATCAATTTTTTTGACTTGGCTGATTTATCCAATGAGCTGATTTTCTGATTTTAAATCGATACTTTTTTAGTGAATTAAATCATGATTGCAAAATTTTGGGGAGTTACTACCCATTTGGCCCAACAATTTTTAATTGTTTATTTCCTTCATTTTAAGTAAATTCCTTACCTTCGCCCCTCATTTGTCGGTAAAGTCCCCTGGAGGGAGTAAATCGATAAAGGTCTATTTTTTATTAAAACAACAACAAATGGCCGTTAAAATCAGGTTACAGCGGAAGGGCCGCAAAAAAGCCCCTTTTTATCACATCGTCATCGCCGACGCCAGAGCACCTAGGGACGGGCGATTCATCGAGAAAATAGGCATCTATAATCCAATCACAAAGCCGGCTACGGTCGAACTGGACCGCGACAAAGCTTTTGAATGGTTAATGAAAGGTGCCCAACCCACCGATACCATCCGTGCAATTATGCGCTATAAAGGCGTACTGTATCGCAAACACCTCAGTCGCGGGGTTCAAAAAGGAGCCCTGACCCAGGAAAAAGCGGATCAGATGTACAAAGACTGGATCGATGCAAAAGAAAGTACCATCTCCCAAAAAGTAGAAGCCAGGAAGCAGGAACTTGC
>JBGAWX010000296.1:0-4152 GCA_044227375.1 Saprospiraceae bacterium | reverse complement strand
TTAATCGCTTCTGAATCCTGGACACAGATTCAGAAAAAACCCGACATGACCAATCCTGAAATCATCAGCAACGAACTCGTGGTAGATATGGATACCACTCTGACGAAAGAAAGTCTGGAAGAAGAATTCAAATTATATGATCTACAGGCGATACAAAAAATTTCTGTTTACATGAATCTCTGGAGCTTCAAATATGACGAAGACAAAATCGGTAAATATGAAATGCTGATTCTGTTGAGAAAGAAGAATGGAATCCGTTCTGTGAATTTCAACCGCAAGCTATTGCCGAGGGAGTGAGGCTGTAGGCTGTTAATGTAGAAAAAAATTATTCACTCTTTTTTCCTAATCAATACAGGAATTTATTTTCAATTGCTTCTTACCAATTCCCATCTTCCTCCCTAACCCCCTAACTCCCTAACCTCCTAACCTCCTTGCTTTCTCCTTTCCCTTACACTCCCATCTTCTCCAAATATGCATGGATCTCCTTTTCATTTACAGGATCAATTTGTGCGCCTGTACTTTCTTTATGAAACCAGGTATACTGGCGTTTGGCGTAATTCCGTGTTCGCTGTTTGATCTGTTCAATGGCTTCTTTTAGATTTAAATTGCCATCCAGATACGAAATGATTTCTTTATAACCCACAGTATCCATTGCTTGTGTATCTCTGAATTCAATCAACGCTTTTGTTTCATCCACCAATCCATGTTCTATCATCTGATCAACCCGTTGATCAATAATTTTATACAATTCATGGCGTTCCGGCATCAAGGTCAATTCTGCAATAGTATAATTCTTGTCTTCATGTTCTCCGGTCTGGAAAGAAGAAAACGGTTTTCCAGTCATCAAAAAAACTTCAATCGCACGGGTAAGTCGTCTTGGATTATTTAAATCTACAGTCTCAAAATATTCCGGGTCCGTGATCTTGATAAATTTTTGCAGTCCTTCAATGCCATTTTTTTCAAAGAGATCATGTACGACCAATCGGATTTCTTTTGTTGATGTAGGCATATCATTCAAGCCATGTAAAATCGATTTAATATACAATCCCGAACCACCACATAAGATCAAGCGGGAATGCTCTTTAAACAATTCATCGATCAGAAGATTTGCCTCTTTTTCATACAAACCAACATTATAATTGGCATCGATATCTACATGATCAATAAAATAGTGCTTCACCTCACTAAGTATTGAAGCATCGGGTTTGGCAGTGCCAATATTTACATGCCGGAATACCTGCCTGCTGTCCGCTGAAATGACAGGACATGACCATTTCAAAGCTAAATTATAAGCCAGATTGGTTTTTCCACTTGCTGTAGGGCCGTCGATAACGACCAAAGTATTTTTCATCCTTGAACTCCAAAATTAAGCCAAATGATTAATTTTACAAATAATAGGGGAAGTAGGCTTTAGGCTGAAGGTTTTAAGAAATAAACAAAAATCATTTCTGCCCTTACCATATTTTAAAATAATGTATAAAATTGAAATTACTGATCTCTTCCTACCGCCTGCAGCCTAAAGTCTTATTTGATTCCTATTGATATCTACATAATAATTGTGAATGGTATATCAACTTTTAAAAATCTGGGCTAAGCTTTCGTTTAGTTTATACTTTAGACGGATCTTCATATCCGGTGTTGAACACATTCCTAAAGAAGGTGCCGTCCTGATTCTGGTCAATCATCCAAATTCCTTTCTGGAGCCATGCATCATTGCAGCATTTCAACATCGCAATCTTCATTTTTTGGTTCGTGGCGATATGTTCGAAAAAAAATGGTTGAAGCCTCTTTTGATTTCTACAAATCAAATTCCGATATACAGATTTAAAGACGGATTTGAAAAATTAAGATCCAACAAAAGCACATTCGATCAGGCGTATAAAGTGCTCGCTGCCAAACATACTTTATTGATGTTTCCAGAGGCGAGTTCAGAAATGGTTAAATACCTGAGACCACTTCAAAAAGGAGCTTCCAGGTTGGCATTGGGAGCATTTGAAGAGAATAATGTGGACGAATTGTATGTGATTCCAACTGGCATACATTATTACGATGCTACAAAAAGTAGAAATGATGTGATCCTTAAATTTGGAGAAGCCCTGAGCATGAAATCCTGGATTAAGAAACATGCACATACTGAGGACAAGTTGAATGCATTGACAAATTATTTTCAGCACGCGATGGATCAGGTGGTTATTTCAACAGATCCTCAAAAAAATGCATTGACATACGATGATGCCCATTTGATTGCAGAAAACGATCAATTGAAGTTTACAAATTCCGGATTGCTGAGATCAGAATCGGGATACAACTTTCTTAAACACTTGTATCATAAATTAAATCGTCTTTCTGATTTTGAATTTACTGACCTGCGGCATAAAATAGATCACTACAAAGGCAGTTATACAGACCTCAAGTCGTTGGACTGTAGTGTAAGTTTCAATTTAATTGAAAAATTCAACATCCTGTTTCGCACCATACTCTCATTTGCGTTAGGCTTGCCGGGATTTTTATTGTATTCTCCATCGCTCATACTTTCTAGGGGATTTGCAAAATCCAAAATCAAGCATGTCACTTTCTATGCACCTGTCCGAATTGCTGTAAATATGGGACTTCATCTCTTGAGTTCTTTCATTATACTTTTTATCCTCCAGGCAAATTTTAAATTAATTGAAACTGTATTGATTTTTGTATTCTTACAAATATCCTTATACTCTTTCGCAATTTTTATTGATTATTCCCGCTATTCTAAATACCTGTTTCATTTATCCATTTTAAAAAATAAAAAAGAACTCTCGAAACTAAGAAAGGAGATCGTTAAGAGAATTACGAATGGATGATTGTTGGAGAAGAATAGTTGTTGGTTGGTTGTTGGTTGTTAGATGTTAGATGTTAGATGTTAGATGATTTACTATGGAAGCTAAAAGCTCAGATTAAACAATCAGCGGTTAATGAACTTTCTTGAAAAACCCATAAATCAAACCACAGATATATAATACCTGCCCTTCTTCAATCTCATAATGAATGGGAAGCCGCAATAAACAAGATTCAAACCGATCTGCATTGGGCAACTCTTGCTGGTTTGCATTGAGATAAAAAGGACTTTTGTGTAAAGCAAGATAATGAAATGAACTTTCAACACCATGATCGGACAAATAGCTTTGCAAATGGTTGCGGGTTTCCTGGTCATTGAGCAGTATGTAAAAGTGTGTACCGTTTATTTCGGCATAATCCGGAACATATGGTAAGTACAATTTTTCATTAGTCTCCAATTCCTTCAACAAACTCATATACAGTCTCCAGATGTTCTGCCTGTGCGAAATCTGCGAGCTGAAATTTTCAAGCTGAGAAAATAATACTGCAGCTTGAAGTTCTGACATGCCAAATGATGAACCCAATTCCAACCATTCATACCGGGAAACTTCATGTCTCTGAAAGGCCATGCGGTTTGTCCCCTTTTCATAAATGATTTCAGCTTTAGCATTCCACCCCGCACGATTCACAATACAACATCCTCCTTCCCCACAACTGATCAACTTGGTAACATGAAAAGAAATACAAGCCAGATCTGCAATTGTACCTAAATAGTTCCCATTATATTTTGCCCCTATCGCCTGCGCCGCATCTTCAATTACCATGATCCCGTGTTGCTTTGCAAAAGACAAGATCGGATCCATGTCTACTGCAATGCCTGCATAATGCATGACCACAATAACTCTGGTTTTATCCGTAACCCATGGCAGTATAGTTTCTATTCCGATATTCGGATTCAGGGATAAACTATCCACAAATTTTAAAGTGCAACCTCTTAAGGCGAATGCATTTGCCGTTGAAACAAAAGTATACGTTGGCAATATGACTTCATCACCAGGTTTAAGCTGACACAGTAATGCGGACATTTCAAGTGCATCTGTACAGGAATGAGTAAGATAAACCATTTCCGATTTATAAAATTCAGCAAACCAATTCTTACATGCAAGTGAATACTTCCCTCCGGAAGCTAGCAATCCGGAATTCAATACTTCTTTAACATAACCAATCGAATCGGCTGCTAAAAATGGTTTGTATAAACTGATTTTTTGCATACAGCACCCTGTGTGAATGTAAAAGTAAGAACATTTTACAATCCAATGAATCTGATCGCGATTGGACATG
>JBGAWX010000295.1:0-4152 GCA_044227375.1 Saprospiraceae bacterium | reverse complement strand
CGGTACCTTTTATTGTTTAATAAACCTGAAAACAAAATTTCACTCAAGCCTTCCGGTAATGGAAATATCGATGCGAGTGTGTATGCAGGAGGACCACCTACACCGATACTTATTCGGAATGTCTTTTTTTTCTGAAGATATTCTCTGTGATGGATACCGATTCCTCTGTGCAATTGATAATGCAATCCAAGTTCTTGGTCCATTTTATAATCATTGCCGTTGAGTTGTATTCTGTACATGCCAACATTTGCAAATTTTGGATTCAACTGACCGGGAGGGAAGCTGATGACTTGGGGTAGGGTAATGAAGGCACCTCCATCCAATGGCCATGATTTTATTTGCGGAAGCTGCGATACCGTGCAACTTTGATTCAATTCGTTTCGAAAAATTTTCCGCGGTAGTGCGGAAAGCAGAAATGGAGAATTTTTAAAACTCGTGAAGGGTGTTTTGATAAAATTTAATGGATCAATTTTTAAATGGATTAACCACTCGAGTTTTTTCACTACATCTTTGAAAATGTATTCAGATCTCGAATGTGTTCCGAATACATTCGAAACAGCCGGAAAGGGTGATCCGGAAATTTTTTCAAAGTATAAAGCCGGTCCCTGAACAGCATAGACTCTTCGATGGAGTTCGGGAATGACCAAATCCGGATCCATGGGTTCTCTGAGTCTGATCAGCATTCCTTGGCGTTCTAAATCCAGGCAACAATCTCTTAAGCTCTTATAAGTCATTGAGTTTGATTCCGTGTAAAATTAAGCGCTTTAAGACGAGCAAAGAAATATTTGCAAAAATTATATTATAAAAAATTAAATATGTTTCTTTGCGAACAAATTAATTTGTGCAAGCCTATCTGGATTTACTCAGTAAAGTGTACAACGAGGGAGTCGTTCGTGGAGACCGAACAGGTGTTGGTACCAAGAGTATTTTTGGGTATCAATTCAGGTTTGACTTATCCGAATCCTTTCCTCTACTAACTACCAAGAAATTGCACTTAAAGTCGATCATTTATGAATTGTTGTGGTTTCTGAAGGGCGATACCAATGTGAGGTACTTGAAAGAACACGGTGTCAGTATTTGGGATGAATGGGCTGATTCAGAGGGAAATCTGGGTCCGGTATATGGTAAGCAATGGCGTGCATGGACCGCTTCAGATGGCCGGAGCATAGATCAGATCAGCCAGGTACTTGAATTGATTCGTAAAAATCCAGAATCCAGAAGAATGGTAGTTTCGGCATGGAATGTTGGAGAATTGGACAGCATGGCTCTGAATCCTTGTCATTGTTTATTTCAATTTTATGTTTCAGAGGGAAAGCTTTCATGTCATTTGTACCAGAGATCTGCCGATGTATTTCTTGGGGTCCCTTTTAATATTGCTTCTTATGCCTTGTTAAATCTAATGATGGCCCAGGTCTCCGGTTTAAAACCGGGAGAATTCATTCATACTTTTGGGGATGTACATTTGTATTTAAATCATGTGGATCAGGCTACAGAACAATTACAACGAAAGCCTTTTCCCGGTCCACAATTGACCTTGAATCCGGTTGTAAAGGATTTGTTCTCCTTTCAATTTGAAGATTTCCAACTCCACAATTACCAATCACATCCTGCAATTAAAGCACCAATAGCCATATGAATTTTGAAACGCCAGACCGATATGGATTAATTAAATAAATAACTCATTTTTAACTTTATAATAATTGACAGATTTGAACTTTTATCACAGACTTATAAAACAAATTGAAAAGATGTTTTGCAAAACGCATTTCTGGGCTAATTTTGCAGGCATTAAGCCAATTTTAAGGAGCATATCATTTTTCGAAAATTATATTCAACTATCCTTCAATATTTTATGAGCTACAAAAGCTTGATTCTCTTCTGTTTTGCCCTTCTCATTTGGAATGGTACTTTGAGTTCCGCTCCGGATATTGAAGTGGGAAAAACCTCTTTTAAAAACAATTGCGCATCCTGCCATAATAAAAATATGAAGGATGCCTTAACAGGTCCTGCACTTGGTGGTTCAGTCGATCGGTGGGCAGCATATCCCAAAGAGGATTTATATTCCTGGATCCGTAATTCCCAGGCATTGATCAAAAGTGGTCATCCCAGAGCTACGGAATTGTGGAACCAGTTCAAGCCAACGGTCATGACCGCGTTTCCAAATCTCACGAATGATGAGATTGAAAGCATTCTCATGTATGTGGACGGTACTGGGATTGCCTCTGCAGAACAAGCAGGTCAGGAAAGTGGATTCTCATTTTGGATTTATCTCATTTTTGTTTTATTGATTGTCCTTGCACTTTTCTTGTGGAATTTAATGTCCGATTTGGATTATCAGTTGAAGCGGAAAGCAGGAGATGAGACAGCAGTGAGAACATCCATCTGGAAATTGCTTACCAGTAAAGCAATTATATCCTTCATCATTTTTGCAGCAGTACTTTTTGGTGGTTATACTACAGTAAATAATGCAATTTCACTTGGAAGGCAACAAAATTACGCTCCAGACCAGCCTATTAAATTCAGTCATGCCACGCATGCAGGACTTCATAAAATAGATTGTAACTATTGTCACGATGGAGCCAGAAGATCAAAACAATCCATTATACCCGCTGCAAATACCTGTATGAATTGTCACGCTGCAATTAAAAAAGGAAGTAAATATGGTACAGCAGAAATCACTAAGATCTACGCTTCCATAGGGTACAATCCGAACACAGATAAATATATCGACAATTATCAAAATCTTTCTGAAGCGGAAATTGAAACCATTTATAGAAAGTGGATTGTAGATAACTATTTAAAGGATAATAATCTACAAGGTTCAACCGAAGGATCGCAGCAAGAAGCAGATTCTCAATGGAACATGATCAAAGAATCATTGACCAGCGATACAAAACCAAACATCGCCGGTCCGATTGAGTGGAAACGGATTCACAATTTACCGGATCACGTTTATTTTAATCATTCCCAACACGTGAGCATCGGTAAAATCGATTGTCAAAAGTGTCATGGAAAAGTAGAAGGAATGGAAGTGGTAAAACAATACGCACCTTTATCTATGGGCTGGTGCGTCAACTGCCATAGGCAAACTGATGTTAAATTTACTGACAACAAATATTATGACAGTTATAAAACATACCACGATGAAATGAAAAGCGGTCAAAGACAAGCAGTAAAAGTGAGTGAAATTGGTGGTATAGATTGTCAAAAATGTCATTATTGATTACGAAGCAATAAAGATGCAAATGAAACAAAGTGAAACAACTATTTGGATTGGTGAACAAGATTTGACAAGAGATCCAGAATTCCTGGCAAATGTCGAATCTGAATTATCACCTGTTGCCGTTGAGACAATTTTCAGCGACGAGCGTGCTGGTGAACTCGAGACAAATCGGAGAGACTTTTTAAAAGTATTGGGATTTGGAATTGGTGCTGCAACTTTAGCTTCCTGCGAGATCCCTGTTAAAAAAGCAATTCCGTATGTCATTAAACCGGATACTATTGTTCCGGGCATTGCAAATTATTATGCATCCACTTTCGTGAATGGCGGGGATTATTGTTCAGTTCTTGTAAAAACCAGAGAAGGCAGACCCATAAAAATTGAAGGAAACGCGTCGTCTGCAATCACAAAAGGTGGGACCAGTGCCCGTGTACAAGCAGCCGTTTTAAGTTTATACGATTATAACAGGATCAAGCAACCGTCAAAAAATAATCAGGGCACATTAACGGAATCCAATTGGAAAGAAATTGATGATGAGATCAAAGCGGCATTGGCTACAGGTTCGAGAATTCGTATTCTGAGCAATACTATAATGAGCCCTTCAGCACTTAAGGCACTCAATGAATTTATCAGCAAGTATCCAGGTGCAAAACACGTGATGTATGATGCTATTTCATCCGCTGCATTGTTGGATGCTGCGCAAAATTGTTTTGGAGAACGCGTCATTCCGGATTACCATTTTGATCAGGCGGATACTATCGTGAGTTTTAATGCAGATTTTCTGGGCACCTGGATTTCTCCAATTGAATACGCCGGTCAGTATGCCAAGAGAAGAACGATTCATACAGATTCCATTTCGATGTCTCAACACATCCAGATCGAATCGCACATGTCATTGACAGGATCAAATGCGGATAACCGGATTCTTGTAA
>JBGAWX010000294.1:0-4189 GCA_044227375.1 Saprospiraceae bacterium | reverse complement strand
ATCCGGTCAATGTACAGATCGGTCATGTCGAACGTTTTAATCCCAGTTTTGCAGCAATTCGCCCATATATCAAAAATCCAAGATTCATTGAAGCTCATCGATTATCCAGTTTCAATCCAAGGGGTAGAGACGTTTCGGTAATACATGATATTATGATTCACGATCTGGATTTAATTTGTTTACTGGCAAACAGTGCTTTGAAAGAGGTCAAGGCTAATGGAGTTTCTCTTGTGAGTCCTTTACCGGATATCTGCAATGCAAGATTGGAATTTGAAAATGGATTGGTCTGCAATGTTACGGCGAGCAGAATATCCATGAAGCAAATGCGAAAATTGAGAATTTTTCAGGAAGATGCATATATCAGCATTGACATGATGGAGAAGGAAGCTCAGGTAATCCGGTTGCTGGATGAGAATCAGGAAAATACTTTGGAAATAGAAACCCATAAAGGCAATAAGTATATATCCCTGGTGAATCCGGAGATCAAGCCAGTCAATGCAATTTTAGAAGAATTAAAATCTTTTTATAAAAGTATCGTTAAAGCTGAAGTTCCTGAAGTAAACCTCGACGAAGGAATCCAGGTTTTAGGTTTAGTTCAGGCTATAACGAAGCAAATCGAAGAAAATCAATGACCATTACACGAAGCTATCTGGCTTGCCTGTATTTATTTATTCTAACAGGTTTTGTATCCTGCGATCTCGAAGACGAAAAAATCCCTTCCTATTTATACATCGAAAAATTTACCTTTTCCGTAAAAGCGGATGAAGGCTCTGCACATCAGAACATAACAGATGGCAGGATTTATGTCAATGGGAATTATTATGGTTCATATGAATTGCCAGCATGGATCCCCGTCCTCGAAGAAGGCGTATCCGATATTCTGATATTTCCTGGAATAAGAATTAATGGCATGATTACCAATGCCACCCGTTATACTTTACTCAATTCATATCAGTCGCAATTGACCCTGGAAGCGGGAAAAACTGACACCATAAGGCCTGGTACGAGCTATCAGGATGACCTGGTCTTTTCAGTTATTGAAGATTTTGATCACAATGAATTTTTTAATAAGGACAGGGATGGAGATTCAGATACTAAAATTAATCTCAGCTCGAATGTTGAATCATTTGAAGGAGCTAATTCCGGATTGATCGAACTTTCCAATACACATTCGTATATTTCAGAAGAACACGGACTTGATTTGTATATACCCAAAAGTGGAGATCCGATCATGTTGGAATTGAGCTTTAAATCTGACATTCCCTTTGCTTTTGGATTTATTGGACACAAAGTGTTTGATGGATCTGAAGAAAATCTTTTAAATGCATTGGTGTTGCCCAAAAGAGAATGGACGAAAATCTATTTTGATTTCAGAGAGATCATCAATGATTCACATTCAGATTATTTTCATCTCGCCGTTTCAGCCAATTTTAATAAGGACAGCACTCCAGCGGTCCAAAGAATTCTTTTAGATAATATTAAGGTCATTCACAGGTAGGCAGACATGTTGAGACGAAAAGAGAATATTATCTATGTTATTCTTGATGTTGCCCTCGCAATTTTAGCATGGTATCTGTTTATTCAATATCTGCATACTCATGATTTCTTTTATGGTAATGACGATGCGGTCTGTGATAAGATTTTTAAATCCGGCATGGTCATCATTCCCGTATCCTGGTTTTTACTTTACTTATTGGCGGAGCAATATAAGGATGTATATCGCCTGTCGAGATGGTCTGTCGTATCGCGTACTTTTATTTTGTCCTGGATAGGCAGCATTAGTGTGTTCTTTGTATTGCTTACCAATTCAAAAATGAATTTTGAGGATCGGTACTTTACTGCGATATCTGTTTATTTTATTTTACACTTCGGACTTGTGGGTACCAGTAGGCTCGTCTTTTTGAGCATTATCAGCAGGCGATTGAAAAGGGGAGTTGTTGGGTTCAACACCTTGATCATTGGTGGAGATCAGCGTGCCGTTAAATTGTATAAGGACATTTCGACACTCAATTTTAGTTTGGGTCATAAGTTTGTTGGCTTTATTCACTCTAATGGAAATCAGAGTAACGAACTCGTTCAGTATTTGCCGCAGGTTGGTGGATTGAAAGACATCAAGCGGGTAATCGAAGAAAACAAAATCGAAGAAGTCATTATCGCAATTGAATCTACTGAACATGAAAAATTAAAATCGATTGTAGATGTGTTGTTCGAGTTTGGAAGCAGGTTGATGGTACGCACGATTCCGGATACTTATGATATATTATTGGGTACGGTAAGACTCAATCATGTATTCGGAGCCGTACTTATAGAGATTAAACAGGAAATGATGCCTGAATGGCAAATTGTGGTAAAGCGAATTATTGATCTCGTGGTAAGTTTAATTGCATTGATCCTGTTATCACCATTGATTTTGTATGTATACATTCGGACAAAATTATCAAGTCCTGGTCCTGCATTCTACAAACAGGAACGCATTGGATTAAATGGCAAACCTTTTCAGATTTATAAGTTCCGTTCAATGGCTTTAGGTGCGGAAGAAAACGGACCATTGCTTTCATACAATGGCGATCCACGAATTACATCATGGGGTGCCTTCATCAGAAAATGGCGACTGGATGAAATGCCACAGTTTTATAATGTTCTGAAGGGTGATATGTCCCTGGTTGGTCCAAGACCCGAGCGTAAATATTTCATCGAACAAATCATGGAGAAAGCTCCTCATTATAAACATCTTTTAAAAGTCAGACCAGGAATCACTTCATGGGGTCAGGTGAAGTTCGGATATGCATCAAATCTTGAAGAAATGTTGAAGCGGCTTGAATTTGATATACTTTATGTGGAAAACAGATCGCTGGGCTTGGATTTTAAAATCCTGTTCTACACAGTATCGGTACTAATTCAGGGTAAGGGGAAGTAGATTTAGGTATGAGTGATGAACGCATAACGAGGGGAGAGGAACGCATAACTAGGAGTGAATAACGCATAACGATGAGAGATTAACGCATAACTAGGAGTGCATAACGCATAACGATGGGAGATGAACGCATAACTAAGAGTGCATAACGCATAACGAGGAGAGATGAACGTGTAACCACAAATGCATTTATCACTCATCATTCATCGTTATGAGTTAATCACTAATCGCTCTTCGTTCAACGTTATTCGTTCATCACTCATCACTCTTCGTTCATCGTTAAGCGTTCATCTACACTATTCACTTCTTTCAATAATCATCGCACTCGCACCGCCTCCTCCATTGCAGATTGCAGCAAGTCCGTATTTAGCATTGTTTTGTTGAAGGACTTGAGATAAAGTAACGATGATCCTGGATCCTGAAGAACCCAATGGATGTCCAAGTGATACTGCACCGCCATGAATATTTACTTTATTTGGATCGAGATGAAGTTCTTTTTCGTAAACCAAAGGAACCACTGCAAACGCTTCGTTGACTTCAAAAAAATCAATTTGGTTTAAATTTAAACCAGCTCTCTTTAGAGCAATTGGAGTTGCAAGTATTGGAGTTGTAGTAAACCAAAATGGATCTTGCTCTGCATCTGCGAAAGAAACAATTCTCGCAATTGGTTTTAGATTTAATTCTTTTAATTTTTGTTCGCTAACTAACACAACTGCAGATGCGCCATCATTCATAGTCGATGCGTTTGCTGCAGTGACAGTTCCGTCTGGAGTGAATACTGGTTTTAATCCGGGAATTTTTGCAAAATCAACTTTGGTATATTCTTCATCTTTGCTGATTAGTATGGGATCTCCTTTTTTTTGCGGAATGGATATGGGAACAATTTCCGCTTTGAAGTTTCCATTATCCGTTGTTTCTGCTGCGCGCTTGTAGGAGTTTATGGCAAACTCATCTTGTTGCTCTCTGGTGATTGTATATTTTTTTGCAGTTTCATCTGCACTGATTCCCATGGCAGTTTTCCTGTAGGCATCCGTGAGTCCATCTTTTTGCAAGCCATCGATTAAATCGACGCTACCATACTTTAAACCCCATCTGGCATTCGGAAGATAATAGGGTATGTTGGACATGCTCTCCATTCCGCCGGCTACTACAATGTCTGCATGGCCTAATTGAATCGATTGTGTTCCCAACGCGATGGCTTTCATGCCGGAAGCACAAACTTTATTGATAGTTGTACACACTGTCGAAGGCAGTAATCCTGCGCCCAGTCCAGCT
>JBGAWX010000293.1:0-4202 GCA_044227375.1 Saprospiraceae bacterium | reverse complement strand
GAGTTTGCAACCAAATAGATTGAAGATTTCAATTTCACAATCACCGTTAATGTCATTTCGAATGATATGAATTTTGTCATGAAATGGATTCGGTTCAATTGTAAATTGAATTATGGATTCATCATGATTTGCTACATTCTTTTGACAGCCCGAAAAATTATTACAATAAGTTCTTTTAGGAAGACTGCAATCGAGAACAAACGGATTGGGCCTTTGATCCTGGTAATTTGCGATTTGATGAGTGCGCTCCCATTCAGAAGAATCAACCGGATCTTTAATATGCCATTCGCACAAAGCAGGCTTCATGCGTTCAAAGAAACTTCGGTCTGCCTGCAATTCATACATGGTAAAAAAGTAAAACACTGCTCTTGCAATATTGCCTTTTGAATCTTCCCTGGGTTCAAACATGCCATCAATGGATTCACTGTATTCGTCAATCATCTGGATTGGCTTTTTTGATTGTGCCTGGGATTTGTAAAACCAAACCTGGGTCTGATCATCTTGAATTTCTCCAAATGGAAAATTACTTCGGGCTTCATTGACTTCAGCTCTTGCTGGAAAAAGATGATGCATATCTGATTTTGCATTCCCGAATTCAGCGCCCTTGCTTTGTGGAAAAGTGTGTTCGCAATTAATGCCGTTCGGATCTCCGTTCTTTATTAAATAGCCAATGGGATCGGTTGAAGACGGATTTAAATACAACGTATGTTTTGAATAAATACAGGAAACGGAATCGTGCAGATTGTCAATCTCTGTATACATTTTAACTCTTGCATGATTGTAATCTAGAACTGTTACAGGTTTATAGTTTTGAACCAATTTGTTTATGAGTTGAAATGACGAATCTCCCGGGAAGATATCAATTTGTTTGTATTGTGCCTGGAGGTTTAGTTGTAGAATAATGCATGTAAGGAAAAGCAATCTGGCGATCATGGAATTCATTCCGCAAAGATCAGATTAATTCGGTTAATTTTGACCAATGAATATTGAAGAATTCAGATCGTATTGTTTGGCAAAAAAATTTGCAGTGGAAGATTTTCCATTTGGTGAGGATACCTTGGTTTTTAAAGTGAAAGGAAAAATATTTGCCATTACTGGATTGAATGATGATGGTTTTAAAGTGAATCTGAAATGCGATCCAGAACGCGCAATAGAATTAAGAGACCATTATGATGAAATCAAACCGGGTTATCACATGAATAAAAAACATTGGAACACCATTGAATTTGAATCGAGACTTTCGGCAAAATTGTTGAAAGAATTAATTGATCACTCTTATGAATTGGTCGTTTCAAGTTTGCCAATAAAAGACCGGTTTTAATCATGCGCAGTTGCGATTATTTGATAGTGGGTGGAGGAATTGCCGGACTTACTTTGGCAAATTATCTTCAGCAAAATGATCAGGACTTTCTTGTTGTGGATATTGATTTACCGGGTGCTGCGACCAAAGTGAGTTCAGGGGTTATCAATCCGGTGACCGGAAAGCGATTTGTTCTCTCGTGGAATTATGAAGAGCTGAAAAGAGAATTTATACAATTCTATAAACAACTCGAAAACATCTTTTCTGAATCATTCCTGGTTGAATCGCAATTGTTTCAAATCCTCCGATCTGCTGAAGAACAAAACCTTTGGTTGTCGAGATCTGCTGATCCGGTTTATCAACATTATTTCGGAGACGTAAAAATGGAATTGCCGGAACTATTTCGTGGAGATCAATCGGACACCATTGGGATTATTAAATCAATGTATGTGATACAAATCGACAAACTGCTTTGTCATCTTATACAAGATTTACAAAATAAGGATCGATTGATTCAATCATATTTTCTTTTTGAAGAATTCAAGAGAACCAGTGATGAGATGATATGGAAGGATATTCAAATCCATAAAGCGGTTGTCTTTGCCGAGGGTTTTCGGATTTTGTCAAATCCATATTTTAATTGGCTTCCTGTGGTTCCGTTGAAAGGAGAATGTTTGAAAATTGAAATACCTGAAGCAACATGTGAAGCGGTTTATAAATCAGATTATGCAGTCGTACCATGGATGGAAAATTTCTTTTGGATTGGATCCAATTTTTACTTATTCGAAACCGAACTTGGGTTAACAGAAGAAGAAAAACAAAATCAGCTCGATTTTATTCAAAGGATAATTAATAAACCCTTTCTTCTAAAAGAACATGGGTATGGAATCAGACCTGCAAGTCGTGACAGACGGCCTATTCTTGGAGCACATCCTTTTGATCCCAGATTGATTGTATTTAATGGATTGGGCACAAAAGGTCTTTCATTGGCACCATATTGTTCGAAATGTTTGTCGGAGTTTTTAGTACATAAAATTCAGATTCCAAAAGAGTTGAATCTTCAACGGTTTTCATCAAAAGGGTTTGAAGCTGTAATGATTTGAAATGAAGATCATGTGATGAATTGAATCATCATTTTAATCCAGGTCTTAAATCCCGGCTCAATTGGTACTCACTGAAATTAAAAATCTTCTAAAGGTGAAGGGATCTAAGCATTAGTTAAGACTATAGGTTTATTGAGCAATTCGTTTATTTTTGCAGCTTCAAAAAAATAAGCGAATGATTCTGGGTATCCTGAAAGAAAGCAGGGAAGGTGAGAAGAGGGTGGCCTTAACGCCACAAGTCGTCAAGCAACTGATTGGAAAAGGATTTAAGGTTCAATTGGAATCCGGTGCCGGAGAAGGATCATCTTACAGGAATGAAGACTATACTGCTGTTGGAGCCACTGTGGTGGACTCAAAACCAGAACTGTTGCACTCCTGCGATGTCGCTTTAAAAATAAATCCTCCACAGATTGATGAAGTACGACTTGCAAAACCTGGCATGGTTTGGCTGAGTTTACTCTACCATTTGGTAAATAAAGAGCTTATTGAAGCAATTGCAAATGCAGGTCAGTCCGCGATTTCTATGGATGCTATACCCAGGATTTCAAGAGCTCAAAGTATGGATGTGTTGAGTTCTCAAAGCAATCTGGCGGGATATAAAGCGGTTTTGCTTGGAGCAGATCAAATGACCAGAGCATTTCCATTGATGATGACCGCTGCAGGGACCATACCACCTGCAAAGGTGCTTATTTTCGGAGTGGGCGTTGCTGGATTGCAGGCGATTGCCACTGCGAAACGATTGGGAGCTGTAGTAGAAGCCACCGATGTGAGAATGGAAACCAAAGAACAAGCTGAATCCTTAGGTGCAAAATTTATCAGTGTAGAAGATCAGGGAGTAAAGACAGAAGGGGGATACGCAAAAGAAGTCACTAAGGAATATCTGGAAAAGCAAAAAGCAGCCGTCAATAAATCATTATTCAATGCGGATTTGGTGATTACTACCGCATTGGTAATGGGCCGTAAAGCACCGCTATTAATCAGTTCAGAGCAAGTCAGGCAAATGAAGTATGGTTCGGTTATCGTTGATATGGCTGCAGAACAGGGTGGAAACTGTGAATTGACACAAGAAGGAAAAATAATTCAGGAGCATGGAGTAAAAATTGTCGGTGTTACCAATCTTCCTTCCAGTCTTGCAACCAATGCAAGTGATTTGTATGCAAAGAATGTTTATAATCTATTGTTGCATTTAGCCAGTTCAGAAAAATTTGTCATGGACATGGAAGAAGAAATAACAAAGGCAACCTGGATTGTCAAAGAAGGTAAAATAATCAGAAGTTAAAATTTATGTTAGAATTTATACACCAACACATTCAGCTGATTTACCTGGTCATTCTCATGATCTTTGTGGGGATAGAATTGATCTCCCACGTTCCCTCTGTATTACACACACCATTGATGTCAGGAGCGAATGCAATTCATGGAGTTGTGATCATCGGAGCGATTATTGTCATGGGTCAGGCTGAAGAATTGCTGCACATGTTTTTGGGATTTATCGCTGTAGTATTGGGCACCTTAAATGTGGTTGGCGGATTTGTGGTTACGGACCGCATGTTGGAAATGTTTAAGAAAAAGAAATGATGGCAAACCTTCTCGAACTATTATATCTTATTTCAGCTGTGACTTTCATGGTGGGCCTGAAAATGCTCAGCAAACCCGATACCGCGCGAAGAGGCAATCTCATCGCGGCTTGTGGAATGACCATTGCAATCTTTGCAACCATTTTCATTTACCGGAATGCTTTCGGATATCATTTGAAGAATTTGGAGTTTATATTTTCTGCATTGATTATAGGTTCGATC
>JBGAWX010000292.1:0-4204 GCA_044227375.1 Saprospiraceae bacterium | reverse complement strand
ATGTTTATCTGCCCTGTTCTTTATCATTTTAATGCATCCAGCATTTGCACAATCGTTTCCGGACAGTCAAACGGATGGTACTTATTATACTATAAATGGTGCTAAAATCTGGACCGTGAGTTTTGGAACCGGCGATCCTCTGTTCATTATTCCCGGAGGACCGGGTAGTGCGCATATTGGAATGCGGAGATTTGATTCTTTATCACAAAATTGCAGACTCATATACTTTGATGCCTTCGGCAGAGGAAAATCAGATACCGCCACTCAGCTAAAAGAATACAGCCTGGAACGGGATGTAGATGATCTTGAAGAACTGCGAAAAAAAATGGGCTTCAATAAAATAAATGTACTCGGTCATTCTTATGGGACTGTTGTTGCACAAGCTTATGCACTTCAGTATCCTCAAAACGTAAGTCATTTAATACTTTCCGCACCATTTCACAGCAATGACATGTGGCAGGAAAATGATGACAACTCCAACCGGGAAATCAAAACGAATTATCCGGAAGTGTGGGACACTTTAATGATTCTCCGTAAACAAGGATTTAAATCAAGTGATGAGATTCACCAGGAAATTTATGGACGGGTACCTTATGGATTTCTATATGCTTACAATCCTGACCATTTTATAAGTCGTGGTCGCAATCCGTATCCAAACCGGTTTAATACAAAACTATACTATCAAATGGTTGGTAAGGACGGAGACTTTGTTGTTGGAAATGACATCGGGCGATTCGACTTCAGAAAAAAATTGAAAACACTGAAGATGCCTGTCCTGATCATGGCAGGAAGATATGATCGCGTGGCCGTACCCTGGATGGTCGTGCAGTATAAAGAGTATTGTCCCCAGGCGCAATTTGTATTATTTGAAAAAAGTGGTCACAATACTTTTGTCGAAGAACCGACCAAAACATTTGAATTGATCAGAAAATTTTTAGGCCAATAAGCATTGTGCAAATAAAAAAATTGAGAAGAAGAAGAAGCCGCTAGAAATCCCATGCAATTTAATGCGAAGATCAAATTGAAATAAACTAAACTACTATTGCTTTCATGCCATCCGGGGATCGTCTTAAAATCAGAACCCGTGCAGAACTGTACGGTCGACTGCCTGATGAGGAGCGAATGATTACAGACATCTTAAGGCAAATCTTGATTGAGCATTTACCCCAAGACTGCAAAGAGAAAATTTCTTTCAATGTACCGTTTTTCTATAGAAACCGGGGGATATGCATCATTTGGCCGGCTTCAATTCCGGGAGGAGGATTTAAGAGCGGGGTGCTTTTAGGATTTTGGCATGGAAACAAAATAAATGACACACAGCGTTATCTTACCCGGGGCAACAATAAACAAGTGTTTTATAAAATTTATGAAAATGCGGAAGACATCAAACCAGAAGCCCTTAAGATACTACTAAAAGAGGCTATTAGAACGGATAATTCATTTGAAATCAGGAAAACCAAATGATTAAACAAATTCCTATTTTTTTGCTAGTCATTATTCTTTTGCTATATGGATGTACTTCCATACCCAAATTGGAATCGAATGCAACATATGTGATCATCAAACATATAAATATCATCGATGTCGTATCCGGGTTAACGATTCCAAATCAAGAAGTAGTCTTAAGGGATGAACGAATTCATTTCATCGGTCATTCTTATGGCAAACCGATTCCCGGAAATGCTACCATTATCAATGCAAGCGGAAAATATTTATCTCCCGGTTTTTGGGATATGCACTTTCACTTGACTTGGACCAATGGAAATGACACCCTACTCTTTCCTATCCTTTTAAAAAATGGAATCACAGGTCTCCGCGATATGGGAGGAGATTTAAATATTATGAAAGAAATTAAAACACACATAAAAGAAGGAAAATTACCCGGGCTCACAATTATTGGTCCTGGACCAATGATCGATGGCAATCCTCCTGTTTATTCTGAATTCTCAATGCCAGTTGATGACAATTCAAGTATGTCTTCAGTTCTTGACAGTTTGAAGCGCAATGGTTCTGACTTTTTTAAAACCTATTCTTTGATAAAAGAAAACCAACTCAGAGCCATTTCATTGTATTGTCAAGAAAATAATTTCCAGTTTGCAGGACATCTTTCTGAATACATTGATCCGGAAGTTTCAATCTCATTAGGGCAACATAGCATTGAACATTTAAATCGATTGGATGAAATTTGGAAAGCCGACCCACAAAGAATAGAACGCATTGGAAAACTAATGCTCAAAAACCATACTGCCCTGTGCCCAACACTGATCACGTATCAACTCAAGACACGGGTTCGTGATTCAACCGTTACAGACAATGACTATAATAAATACATCCCGGCTTCTCTAATGACTGAATGGAAAGCCATATGGCAAAAAAGATTGGCCAGACACACTAAATTGAATAATTGGGTTGATATTGAACAGTTCTATAGATCTCAATTAGCATTAGTGAATCATTTGCACAAAATGGGTATAATGATTTTAGCAGGAAGTGACTTTGCAGGTATGCCATTTGTATATCCGGGAAAAAGCCTGCATGAGGAAATGCAACTATTGGTTCAAGCCGGATTGTCTAATCATGAAGTATTGAAAGCCGTAACCATTAATCCCGCACTATTTATTGCTGCTCAGAATCAATTCGGATCCGTTGAAATCGGTAAATATGCCGACTTAATCATTTTTGAAAAAAACCCGATAGAAGATATTAAAAATACCAAAACCATAGAAATGGTCATCTCTAAAGGCAGGGTGAGCTATACTTTAAGATGAAACAACATTAAGTGCTCACATCATTTCCTCCGTTTTGTTCAACAAATAAATTTTAATTCTTAAACAATTCTTGGTTGAGTTCGTTTGTTTATATATTTTTACATTGTCTGATGGAATCCGATTACAAGGTTTCAGAATTGTGTTCCATGACTGATCAGGAATTGTTCAGGAAGCTGGACAAGCAGATTCTAGCCCAACCCATCACGGACGAACCTTCTGAATACTACATTTCTCAATTGATCGCAGCGGGAATGTGTTTTGATGAATCCCATTTCGATAAAATATTTTCCAATTGCCTTCTACGTCTTGGAGTAAAAGACTGTTATATAAAAGTAATTTATCCCATGATTTCCAGGATCGGATTGATGTGGGCTAAAGACCAGATGCCGCCGGCACAGGAGCATTTCATCAGCAACCTAATAAGGCTAAAATTATATGCTGCCATGGATTCTTTGCCACCACCGAAATCTTCAAAATCTTCATGGCTTTTGTTTTTACCGGAAAATGAATTTCACGAAATCGGATTATTGTTTTCCAATTATCTTATCAGGCAGAATGGAAAAAAGGTCATTTATCTGGGAAGCAGTGTTCCTAAAGATTCTCTGCTCAGTGCAATTAAAGAGACTACTCCTGCTCACTTGTTATTCTTCCTGGTTCATCACGATCATGTTGAATATGTACAAGACTATATAGATGACTTGAAGAAAAATCTTGGAAAAACGAAGATTCACCTTTCTGGTAATGAGAAATTGATCAAACAGCTTGACCTGGGAAAAGAGATTCATTGGATCCAATCAGCGGAAGAATTAGAAAAACAGGTAGCAAAAACAAGTGTTTAAATCTAAATCTAATAATATAAACAATAATTTTGAATAAAATAGCCATTATCGGTTCGGGTTTCTCAGGGATTAGTGCTGCTGCATATCTCGCTGCCGCAGGAAACGAAGTCCATGTATTTGAAAAAAATGGAGAAGTCGGAGGACGGGCCCGGCAATTTAAAACAGAAAACGGCTACGTCTTTGATATGGGTCCGAGTTGGTATTGGATGCCAGGGGTATTTGAAAGATTTTTCAATGACTTCGGCTATTCCACCTCAGACTTTTATCAATTAAATTTATTGAATCCCTCTTTTGATATTGTTTTTGGTGAACACGACACCATGAGTGTACCCGAAAATTTCAATGCACTCTGCCAATTGTTTGAATCGATAGAACCAGGCAGTTCTGAAAAACTCATACAATTCATGAGTGAAGCGGAATACAAATACAAAACAGGTATTGAAAATCTGGTTTATAAACCCGGAGTGTCCATCTTGGAATTTGTTGACCTGGATTTAATAAAAGGAATATTCCGTTTGCAGGTCTTTTCTTCATTCAGCAAGCATATCCGCAAATATTTTTCGAATCCAAAGTTGATTGCGCTCATGGAATTTCCGG
>JBGAWX010000291.1:0-4208 GCA_044227375.1 Saprospiraceae bacterium | reverse complement strand
TTATTATATGTATAAAATAAAATTATATATTTAGAAACTTTTATTACATATTTTTCGTTATATGAAGAGTTGCAGATATCGTAATGTATTGTATATTTGCATCATCCAAAGACAGTAATCAGAAATTGAGTAAAGACGTACATTCCTTTCTATCTTTGGGCATTCGTTGACAAATTAGCATATTTTAATATGCTTTCAAAATAACAAGGTATTCTCACCTTAAAGAAGTAGTTTTCTTATTTTGAGACCTTAGTCGAAAGAGCCTGAATTTGCGCCTTGCAGATTTGGGCTTTTTTATTCATTTGACAAATGAAATTTTTTTACTGAAATGAGAATACGCTACAGTCCAATTGCAATGAATCAAAAGATTGTCACTACGAAATTCTACCTTTTATCATCGGACGAGATAGATTGAGAATAAATTCAAAACTGAAATTTTCAAATCAAGAATGAAGAGAACTCTATTCTCTTTTTTCTCCCTGAATGAGTTCTTGCCAAAATTCTGCTGCTCTTCTGGTATGGGGTATGCAAATGGAACCTCCGACCATATTGGCAATTGCGAAGACATCATAAATTTCTTCCGTGCTGGTTTTTAATTCATAGCACTTCTCAAGATGATATTTTATGCAATCATCACAACGCAATACCATAGAGGCCACCAAACCTAATAGTTCTTTGGTTTTGACTGGCAATGCTCCTTCCTGATACATTTGATGGTCCAATGAAAAAAATCGTTTGAGGGCAAGATGCTCATGGGATAAGATCAGATCATTCATTCGAGACCGGTAATCATTGAATTCTTGAACTAGAGACATATTTGGAATATTATAAAATCAGATTTTATCGGTTGTTTTTTAAAGAATAAAAATAAATTTTATACTTCATTTCTGTTGTATTGTTTCCAAATACTCCAGATCATTTTCATAGGCACAAGTATAGCTGATATGACGAAACCCGTTCCAAAAAAAATCATTTCACTCCGGATGTATAATGATAAACTTTTTTGTTCATTCTCATTGTACCCGGAGAGTAATTCTTGGATTCCAATTTCATCAAGGAAAATTTTAAAATAGGCATATGGAGTGTATTTCCAAAGAAACAGCCATCTGCTGAATGTAATCAAACCAAAAACAAACATCAGGTTTATTTTAATAAAAGGATACTCAACTCCATACAAACGGATTGGAAGGATCACGAGGAGTGATACGATAAGGCTGATGCTTATCCAGACCGCTTCAATAAACCAGAAATTCTTGTGCAAATTCATAAAATGAAGCAGGAAAGATATACTTTTTAAAATAAATCAAGTGTCCAGGTTGATCAACACGGGATTTCCGCTTCCCAAAATTCATTTTTTAAGTTGTCAGGCCACCACCCAGGTTGTATCTTTACTCCATGTGGCAAAAGTATTATCGTTATTTTATTGGTGCTGCGATACTGATTCTGCTTCTTCTGATTTTAAGTTATTTTAGTGAAGTAGTCAGTTACATTTTAATAAGCTGGGTGATCAGTATGATTGGCCAGCCGATCATGAGTTTTTTGTTGGTGAAATTGCATTTGCTTCGGTTTAATTTTGGCAAATCATTGGCTGCTCTTTTAACCTTATTGATATTATTTGGGATTATGGGCATTCTGTTGTGGATGTTTATTCCCTTGGTCATTCAGCAAGCTGTGGTTCTTTCTAAGGTTGACTTTGATGCTATATCCCAAGCCTTGCAGGAGCCGATCGACCGATTGAATATTTGGTTGAGATCTATGGGTTTGGAACCAGGCCCCAGTGCTTCACAACAAGTTAAATCACTGATTGGCGGATATTTTGATCCGAGCAGATTGAGTGCTTTCTTTGGCAGTTTGCTTGGGAAAGCCGGTAATTTATTCATTGGAATATTTTCAGTGTTGTTTATTAGTTTTTTCTTCCTGAAAGAAAGAGGGTTATTTACTGAGATTATAGAAGCGGCAGTACCCACCGAAATGGAGAAAAAAGTTCGGAATGTTATTGACGATGTCAGTATTTTATTGACCCGGTATTTTGGAGGAATTGTACTTCAGATGTTCATATTAATGATTCTCGCGGTGGCTATGCTGAGTTTCATCGGGATTAAAAATGCTTTTTTGATTGCTTTTTTTTATGCCGTAATGAATATCATTCCATATCTGGGTCCGTTGATAGGAGCCGGATTTGCTTGTTTATTGACGATTTCATCGAATCTCGAAATGAGTTTCTATTCCCAAACCATACCGTTATTGGTAAAAGTACTGTTGATATTCTTAGTCATAAAAATTCTGGATGATTTTGTGATTCAGCCGTACATATTTTCAAAGAGAGTGCGGGCGCATCCGCTGGAAATTTTTATTGTGATTATGATCGGTGCCCGTATCGGAGGCATTATCGGAATGGTGCTTGCCATTCCGGCGTATACTATTTTCAGAGTCATATCAAGAACATTTTTAAGTGAATTTAAAGTGATTCGAAAAATTACCGAAGATTTGAGTCCGCAACATTGAGAAGTATGAACATGTAATTTGATTAATTTGAAATGAGATTTTAATAAGATAGGAACCAAAATAATATGTGGTCAGAAATACGAAATGCATTTGATAGTTATTTGCAATCCTTAACAGGTTCGATACCTAAGATCATTAATGCATTGATCATTTTGTTAATCGGGTGGACTCTTGCAAAAATTATTCAATGGATAGTATATAAATTAAGTCATGCATTGGGCATTGACAGACTTGCACAAAAATCAGGAGTGCATCGGTTTTTAGAAAAACGAGGAATTAAAAAGGGATTTTCAGGTTTGACTTCTTCGATTTTTTTCTGGATGATTATTTTAATTGTCCTTGTCAAGTTTTTTAATCTATTAGGCCTGGAGATGGTTTCGGATTTATTGAACCAATTTATTTTTTATATCCCGAACATTCTCATTGCAAGCATTCTAATCATAATTGGATTTTACCTCGCAGAAATTGTTTCGAGTATTGTTGTCGGATCACTCGAAGAAAACAGTTTTGAGAATCCGGAACTCATTGGACGTCTTGTTTTTTATAGTATTGGATTTTTTACTCTTGCAATTGCACTTACACAAATCGGTATCGGAGAAAGCATTATCACAAATGTTGCGAGTATCTTTTTTGGTTCAATCGGATTGGCATTTGCCATAGCATTTGGATTGGGCGGTAAAGAGTGGGCATCTCAAATCATAGCAAGGTTTTTCTCAAAAAACAAGGATGATGACGAAATGAAAAATGAATAGCAAAAAGATGAGGAATAGTCAATGAGTTAAATTTTAGGCTTATTTCGCACATCGATCCATTTAATCCAGGGCAACTTTATTTTCCAACAACCATTCAAACGGAATATGTTTTAGAACATCCTGATTGGTAGCTTCCAGGACGACTGCAGGCGCCATTCCGGATTCGTATGCTTCTTTCCACCGCAATGCGCATAAACACCATTTTTGTCCTGGCTTTACCCCCGGAAACAAATATTCAGGCCTTGGTGTGGACAGGTCGTTTCCCATGCGTTTTGAAAATTCTAAAAATTCTGCATCTGCGAGTATGCAAACCGTATGCATTCCCTGATCTTCAATTCCGGTTGTACAGCACCCATCACGATAAAAACCGGTAAGAGGATTTATGCTGCAAGGTTTCAGTGCTTTGCCAAACACATTCAAAGGATTTTTTTCCATATCGAGTTTTTACATAAAGTCCTGTTAACAATTATTTTGGCGCATTATTTGCTATAAATCTTATTTTTGCGACCAATTTTCAAATTTTTAATTGAAATATAGAAATATGAATAAATTTTTAATACTTCTTTGCTCATTATTCATTTTTGGATCTTGTGTTTCCAGCAAGAAATACAAAAGTCTGGAAGAAGAAATGAATAGCGCCAAAATGAGCTTGCAAAAATGCAATGAGAATCTGGCAAATTGTGAATCCGCTAAAAGTAAAATGGAAATGGATCACAAAAGCGAACTCAGCAAAATGGAATCAGATTCCAAAATGAATGAAGGCAAAGTAAAATCCCTTGAAGAGCAAATGGAATTGCTTAAAAAGACAAACAACAATTTATTGGATAGACTGTCCGATTTGTCTATTGTGAGTAAAACAGGAGCAGAGAATATAAGGAAATCCCTTGATGCCTTAAATGAGAAAGACCGCTACATTAAAGATTTGAATACAGCCATGGCAAGAAAGGACTC
>JBGAWX010000290.1:0-4209 GCA_044227375.1 Saprospiraceae bacterium | reverse complement strand
ATGGAATTGATAAGATTATTTCTACTTTTGCCAGTGCCTAAGGGCTTCGTATGCCCAGCTCAACCAAAGCTTAAACCATATATAATGCTAGCAGGGTAAGATTTGGTAAAGCATTAGGTGATTTTTTATACCAATCTGTCCTGTGAATGATGCATATCAGCACAATGGTGCTTCTTTTATCTCCTTCCAGATAGTATTGGTCACATTTTACTTAATCTTTTATTCACATAATTTAAACCAATACCATGAATAATTTGTATAAATTTCTTGCATTCTTGTGTCTGGTCTTTGTGACTTACTCAATCAATGCTCAAAGCCGTACAGCCACAATTACTTCAGACGGTCTTATCGTTCTGGATCAAACTGTTGCTGAACTCGCACCGGAATATGTCGCCGACATTACCAGATTCCATTTTGGAAATCTTATTGAAGCTCAAGGGTACTTCCAAAAATTTATTGAAAAAACAGCTGGCAGAGGTATCAGTTACGTCTTCGATATAGCTAACAATAAATTGTACATCATCATTGATGTTAACGGACAGTTTATCGTACCTAAGTCACATGCTTCTCCTGTTACAGTATATAATTTTAATGAGGTTTTCAGGATGATTCATCAGGGATTGTTATAATTTATAAATATTTAAAAAACTCAAATCATGAAAAAATTATTTGTAATCATATTTGCTTGTTTCCTGTCAGTCAATGCAATTTTTGCGCAGTGTGCTGGTGGTGGAACTTCTATTTTTCCTATTACAACATCGATGAACGGAACCAAACCGGCTGCGTATACTTGTGATACATTCAGAACGGTAAACTTGGTGGGTACAACAGGAGTTCCACTTACAACAGGTGCTTCAGCTTGTCCAGGCGGTACTTGTAACAACCCTGGTTATTTCGCTCCTTATTATGAAACTTACCAATTCAAAAATACTTTATTAACTCCTCAGTGCGTAAAAATCAATTGGTCTTCTACAGCACCAGGTGGTTGTAACATTACTTTTGCTTATGATGGTACTGGTCCGATCCTTTTATGGACTCCAACCGGTGCACCTTGTTATACTGTTAACATGGGTTCTCCTGGTCCAGTATGTATGGGTGCTGCGAACAGCTACCAACTTGAAGTTTCAGCTTGCGCTCCATTTACAGTATTTCTTGGAAATAACAATGGTGGAAGAGGTACTTTCAGTCTCAACATTACAACTCCAACCAATGGTTTGGCAGCTGTAGGTTGTATTGGTGCAGGTTGTAAAAAATTATTGACTATTGGTGGTACTCCGGTTCCTACCATGACTCAATGGGGACTTTTCTTATTCGGTCTTATCCTTTTAACATTGGCTTCTACTGCTCTGTATAATTACACCAGAAGAGTTACTGTTACAAAATAATATAAAGTTCAAATCTTGATATTTCGAAAGGCAGCTTTTTAGCTGCCTTTCTTATTTATGCACATATCCTTTACAGCCTTTTCAGCGTATCTTTGCAAATCAAAAATTCGATCATGTTGCCGCTGCCATTTAACAGAACACTCTATGATAAGGCATTTATCATTTCTTGTATCCTGGCTGTTTTAGGTTGGGTTCTTATATATTTGATTTGGGGAGAATTTACTACAGCGGATATTGTATGCATGATAGTGACCGTACCCATCCTTGCATATTTCATTCATATCCTGTTCATGTTTAATGAAAAACATGAATAAAGAAATTAGAAATCATTTCTTGGAACTTTGGTAAGTACTTTTTAATGTCTCTAGAAAACCTCGAAATTAAAAATCAATATAAATATTCAATTCGATAATGTCGGCAATACAAATTTGGTGGAATTCTAAATCTCCAATCTTCCGTTTTCTGACGGGGTTTTTTATTCTAATGCTTTTGTTTTATGTTTTTTACTACTCTCCCGTTTACGAACGCCGGATCATGAATCCTTTATTAAGCATTCAGGCTAAATTGTCCAATACCATTTTAACCGCACTGAACTATAAAACAGAAACCATTGAAGACAGCATCGTTGGTGATGAATTTCGTGTAAGTATTAAAAACGGATGCGACGGTATCGAAGCAACCGCTTTATACATATGTGCGATACTCGCATTTCCTTTTGTCCCGTTTCGTCAGAAAATCAAAGGTTTGGTTACCGGGGTATTCGTCTTGTCTGTTTTGAATTTATTCAGAATTGCAGGGCTTTATATGGCCGGGATACACTGGAGAGCGGGATTTGAATTTTTACATCTGCATGGCGGGGTCATTATTTTTACCATGATTGCCATCTTACTATGGTTGATCTGGCTTGCTCAGGTTAGAAAACACATCGTTGTATAAGATGAAGGATATTCTGAAGTTTGTACTGTTGTTTCTGTTAAGCTATGGCCTTCTCATCTATATATCCAATTTATTTCCGGTTCAATCCTTAATCAATACGGCTTTTAGAAATGCTGTTGAAGTTGCAGTAAAATCAGCACTTCCTGCTGCATATATTGAAACGCAGAATTATTATGATGAAAATCAAAAATTGGATCCGAATGTATTCTATGTCGTTTATGGCAATCCCGAGGTCATTCATGCTGAAAAGGCATTTGCGAAGAAACAGGGTTTGAATGAGTATAAAATTTCTACGTATTCAATTCAGTTGTATATATATCAAATGGTGACTGTACCATTAGTGTTTTTGATTTCTATATTTCTTGCCACTCCAATGAATTGGCGTACCAAAATAAAAGTTACACTGATCAGTTTGGTTGCCTTATTGTTTCTGATCATTGGGAAATGTGTGTTGCTGGTTTTATTCAATGTAGCAAATGCAAAAATCGGAATCTACACTTTAAGCGAATCCATGCTTGAAATGGTATTCAGAATGGTCATGATGTTGACTTTAGGATTTAGTGTAATTTTTATTTTTTGCCTCTGGTTGTTATTAGGATTCAAGAATAGTTTGTTTTCAACCCAATTCAATAATTTTATCAAAAGTTTCAAGAAATGAAATTTGGAGTAAGTGTATTGTCAATTGCATTATTTTTAATTAATTGCTCTTCATCTAAAGTGAAATGGGAGAATTTTAATTCAGGAGATTGTACAAAATATCATTTTGGCAGGATTGAGGCAAAGCGATTATTAACCGATGTCGAGAAAAGCGAACTTGCAAAGCAAGGCATACAGATCCAGGAATTCGTTTTCGAAACGCAATATTTAGGAAGCTGGGAGCACAAATGGGCTACAAAAAATTTTGATAAGATACCGGTTAAATCATTAATACCATTTTCATTGCAGGACAAATTGGCTTCGGGTATGCAACTTTCTGAATTAAAAAGAATAACAGAAACCCCCGGTGAAAGTATGGTCCTTATTCAAACCATTGCCACGGTCAATCCAGGTGAATTGAGCCGGTTTGGAAAACTCGTATTTAGCAGAGAACATTTTTATCGTATGGTGGTGCCACATCATCAATTATATAATTTACTTGAGTTTCCATGTCTCAGGCTGTTGAGCATCGTCAAGGAAAACTACGATCCGGATAATTAATTTAGTGAGTTGAATTTGTAAGTTATCATAGTCATTGTGAGTGACCATCATTAGGTCCATTTGGATTGATTTGAAGTTCAACAAGTAACAATTAACAATGAGCAATTCATAATTCTCTTTATCTTTATAAGTGGGAATCCAATTGCTGATTTCACATTAAATAAACTTAAAGATTTTTCTTATGATTCGGATGGTATACATTTTTCTTAGTATAAGTCTGTTGTGCATTAATGTTTCGGCGCAGGAAATTGTCCAATGGCACAATGGAATGCCTTTCAAAAATCAAGACATACGAAGCCTGAAGGATTATAAGGAAACAGAATTGACTTTTGGTAAGTATTACCGGCTCTTACAATTCGATCATTTATTATCAATATTGGAGCGTGAAAATCTAAACAAACAGGGCATTGAGATCCTGGAGTATATTGATGGTTATAGTTATCTGGGTTCATTAAATCCTTCTTGGATTCATTCAAGATCTAATCCGGAAGGATTGATAAGAACATACGAATTGAGTAGGAATTATAGATTGTCCAGGCAGCTTCTGTTTGCAACACCTTGCATCAAAGAATCAGGTAAGTACAGATTGGTTGCAAAATATATGAAGGGAATTGATGTTTCAAAGATTAAAGTAGTTTTGAACAATCAAAGTATAGAAGCAGACAGAATTTATCCTTACAATCAAATCCTG
>JBGAWX010000028.1:10489-19028 GCA_044227375.1 Saprospiraceae bacterium | reverse complement strand
CTCTTCGGATTGCAAGATTTCAGCTCTTAAACTTGAAAAAACGGATTGCGACAGCAATAATTTATTCTTTGTCAAATTGAGTTTTGATCATGAGAACACCTCAACTTGTTTCAAATTAAAAATAAACAATGATACTTATGGAGTATTCGATTATTCCGCTTTACCAATAAAAATAGGGCCTTTGAAAGGTGACTGCGCAACAGCCAGGGTGTTTTCAGTTTATGATTGTGTGAAGCCGGACGTATGCAATGCCCGAATAGAAATGGAAAAAGTGTGTTGCACGAATGAATGTAAAATATCAAATATAAAAATTGAAAAGACAGATTGTGACAGCAACAACATGTTTATTGCCGTTATCAGTTTTAAAGCCGAAAATGTATCTGATAGTTTTTTAATTAAGGTGAATGATAAGATATACGGAAAGTTTAAGTATGGCATTTCGGCATATAAAGTCGGACCGTTGTTAGGCGACTGTGTTACAAAATTTAAATTTTTGATTTTCGATCACAAAGATGCCCATTGCGCTGAAGACACCTTGTGGGGTCCTGTTTGTTGTGGCAACACTCCCGACCCTTGTAAACTCTCAGGATTAAATGTTGTAAAGACTGCATGTGATGATCATGATCAGTTTTCCCTTATCATCAATTTCGATCACTCCAATACATCGGATTGTTTTCATCTATTCATCAATAACGATCTGTATAATACCTTCCCTTATTCGAGTCTCCCTCTGAAAGTAGGACCTTTTCCCGGAGACTGCCACACAGAATACAGATTATTGATTAAAGATTGCAAAGATCCGCATTGTACTTTAGAAAAGTTCATTGGAGTTGTCTGTTGTCCTCCTCCAGGGGATTGCAAGTTGAGCGCATTGGATATTACTAAAGAGGATTGCAATTCTGACAACCAGTTTTTTGTAAAGATTAATTTACAGAATATCAATTCATCGGAATGTTTTAACGTATTTGTTGCAGGTCATACTTACGGACCATTTAAATATTTGGATCTTCCAATACGCTTGGGGCCTTTTGACGGTGATTGCAAAACAGATTATGCATTTTTAATAAAAGATTGTGTAAATCCAGATTGCCGAATCGATAAATCTATTGGAAAAGTATGTTGTACTTCAACAGGCAATTGCAAAATAGAAGGACTTCGATTGGATCCTGATCCATGCAACCCGGAAGGAAATTTCTTTGTAAATCTCAATTTCAATCATGAGAATACATCCCATTGTTTTAAATTGAAAATAAATAACGAAACGTTTGGCGTTTTTGAATATTCCACATTGCCGGTAAAAATAGGCCCATTAAAAGGAGATTGCGTTACCAGCAGAGTCTTTGCAGTCTATGATTGCGAAAGACCAGATGCTTGTTTCGCCAAAATAGAAATGGATAAAGTCTGTTGCGATAGCTTACCACCTTGTCATCTGAGCAACTTAAATGTCCACCGCACGGATTGCGATGCAAATAACGAATTTTTCGTTTCTATTGATTTTAAAGCATCGAATACTTCAGGCTGTTTTAGAATTAAAGGCAATGGCAATAATTATGGTGAATTCAGCTATGCCAATCTACCGGTTAAATTAGGTCCATTCAAGGGGGACTGCAAAACCAATTATGAATTTTTGATACAGGATTGTAAAAACGAACGATGCGCATTGGAAAATAATTTAGGAATTGTTTGTTGCGGTGGAGGCGATTGCAAATTATCTGAATTGCAATTGGAAAAAACAGAATGTTTTGGAGATAAACAATTCTATGTTTATTTGAAATTTAATTTTACTGGAGTATCACAATGTTTCCGTGTTCGTGGAAATGGCCATGACTATGGTGAATACAAATATGGCCAGCTTCCTATAAAGCTTGGACCATTTATCGGTGATTGCAACACAAATTATGAATTCGCAGTTGAAGATTGTGTAAAAACTGACTGCCACATTGGAAAAGAACTTGGCAAGGTATGTTGTGATGGATCAAATGCTAAAATTTATGAAGTTGTAATGGCACGTACCGATTGCGAACCAGATTCCACATTTAAAGTCAAATTCAATTTTCATTACAGAGACGTTTCTGATTCATTCAATATCTTCGTCAATGGAAGAATGCATGGCACGTTCGGATACAATCAATTGCCTGTAAGTACGGGTCCCCTTCTCGCAGATTGCAAAACCATTTACAAGATTCATTTAATCGATCAGAAAGATTCCACAATTCGAATTGAGCGCTTTATTGAAAGACCTTGTTGTCATCCCAACATTGAAGAATGCAAAATATACGAAGTAAAAGCAAATCCGCTTCATTGTACCGGACCGGGAGAATATGCGCTGATGTTGAACTTCAGACACAGGGGCACAACAAACCAACATTTTGATGTCTATGATCGTATAGGACCCATTGGCTACTTTTTATTTTCGCCAACGTCTTACGATACTATAATCATCAATAACTTTAAAGCCAGCGGCAGAGATTATGATTTTGTGAAAATTTGTGAAAATGACAATCCAAGATGTTGTACTTCCGTAGAATTCAGAACCATTGAATGTGACAGCTTTGCCAACAATCCGGATAAATTTAGAGTGACCGATTTAATTGTCAATATCAATTCTTCATCAAACAGGGTTTCTTTATTTTCAAAAATTGAACTCCCTGGTGATCTGGAAATTGAAATGTTTAATCTGGAAGGAAGGCAATTGCCAATTGATATCGTTGAAAGACAACCCCATGAAATCTTTATCTCATCCAATCATTTGATGACCGATTTGTATTTCATCAGAATTAAAAGTCTTGATGCCGTGAAGACGTACAAGTTTTTTCATATAAGATAAGTATATACTGAATTTTAAGAATGGAAAGCCGGATGACAAAGTTCTCCGGCTTTCCCACTTTACCCCTTGTAATTAGCCCAAATATCCTGACATTTGCGGCATGTTCAAAATAGCTCAAAGGGCACAGCACATGACCGAATCTGCCACATTAAAAATGGCACAAAAGGCCAGGCTAATGACCATGGAAGGTCATGATGTTATAAATCTCAGTCTTGGCGAACCAGATTTTGATACACCGGAACACATTAAATCGGCCGCTATTAAAAGTTTACAGCAAGGCAATACCAAATATACCCCTGTAGCTGGCACCCTTGAATTGCGCAAGGCCATTTCCGATAAATTTTTAAGAGACAATCACATTGCATACAGTCCGGAAGAAATCATTGTTTCAAACGGAGCCAAACAATGCTTTGCTAATTTATGCTTTGCAATGCTTGAACCCGGAGATGAAGTGATTTTATTTTCACCTTATTGGGTATCATATTATGAGATTATTAAGCTCAGCGGTGCAACACCCGTCTGTGTCTTTGCAGATGTGGATAAAGATTTTAAACCTTCTGTTGAGCAACTTCAATCGTCAATAAACCAAAATACTCGTATGCTGGTTTTCTCTAGTCCGTGCAATCCGACTGGAACCGTTTTTACAGAAGAGGAATTGAAAGCATATGCTGCAGTATTATACCAATATCCGGACATCCTGGTCGTAGCAGATGAAATTTATGAATACATACAATTCGGCTCAAGGCATTTTAGTATCGCATCAATTCCGGGAATGAATGCCCGCACGGCAACCATCAATGGATTTTCCAAAGGATTTTCCATGACCGGTTGGAGATTGGGATACATGGGCGGACCTAAAGATGTGATCCATGCTGCAGTAAAAATACAGGGCCAATTCACGTCTGGAGCAGCCTCGTTTTCACAGAAAGCCGGAGCTTTTGCTTTAACTTCTGATTTGAGTCCAACACACGCCATGTGCGAAGCTTTTAAAAAAAGAAGAGATTTGCTCTTGGATGAATTAAAGAAGATCCCGGAATGGCTGGTGAACAAACCACAAGGTGCTTTTTATGTCTTGCCGGATGTGCGTTCATGTTTTGGAAAAAAACATGAACACGGCACAATTCAAAACTCGGATGATCTTGCCATGTATTTATTACAAGAAGCCAAAGTTGCAGTAGTCAATGGCATTGCCTTTGGTGCACCAAATTGTCTGCGCATTTCGTACTCACTTTCCGAAGAAAAAATCGCAGAAGCAATTAAAAGAATGCGATCCGCACTAGACAAGTTGAAATAAAAGATTATTTTTAGAAATGTAGGCATGGTATCCGTACGCCGATTATTCATGCTCAATACACAGAACCTATTCAATAATTTTGATCTTATTTTCTTTTAGTTCCACCAATCTGATGTAGGTGTTTTCATAATAATCAATTTCAGATTCCGGAGACTGTACATTTTTATATACCGGTTTAAATAAAAATTGAGTTTCAAGAAATTCACTTGCAGGCTCATCAACATTGAGGTAGAATGACGATCCATACTTCTTCAAAGAGCGTATCAAATACTTGATTAAATCATAACCCTCCATAGCATCTTCACTCGGAAATTCATTATACCATTCAAAATATTTTCTTTTGAATGCTTTAACTTCGGGTCGATCACCATCCACAAAATTGCTAATTGAAATTCGAACATCAAGAGTATTGATGTATTCCTGGATTTCTGATTTCATGTCAAGCCACTTATACATTCCATAAACATATACCGTTTTATTCTTCTTTTCTGAAATCACCCTTCTAAGAAAATGATAAATATAATTTTCATCACGCAGAGAAGCCAAAGGCAGGATAAATACGGTTGGACCTTCTTCCTTGAGTAATTTTTCAAGAATGGGTTCCGATCGGATAGCAAGGTCTTCTTCTGATATAATTTCTTCTTTTATATTCTTCGTTCCGGCTTGCTGATTATTAAACAGCTTTGATTTGGATTCTTCTTTGGACTTTGAGATCAATAAAATATTTTCCACCTCAAAGTTGGATCGCACATGATCATTGATTAATTGATAATGAGCATTCAATCCTGCTTTCACCTGAAAGTAATACGGATTTTTTTCAGTGATTGTTGAACTGCTTATCCACGGACTGATCACATAGGTCTTGTTTTTTTTTGCCCAATCTGCTGAGTACTTCAGCGCTTCACTTTTATAAGGACCTATCACGATTTGTGGCCTCTTGGTTTCATTGCTGTTTAATAGTTCGCCGGTCCGGTCTGACTCTCCGGTATCGTAAACATCCAATTGAATAGGAATCTGCTGAGAATTATTAAATTCATCCAAAGCCATTTTCATACCGGCATAGTAATGCACAAATCTCAAGTTGGTACTTGAAATGTTATTTACGGAAGTATCAACCTCTCCGGCCTTAAAAGGAATCAAAGCCATCATGTGGATTTGTTCGAATGGTTTTTCTGATGTTTTTTCATCGAGCTTCCCGGAATCATCAGTCGAGGTTTTATCTTGTGATTTGGAAGGAATTTCTTTCCAGACTATGGTATCTATTTTATCAGGTAAATTTTTATACACCACTTTCTTATCCTCAGGTGTACTGGTAGGTTTGTTCTTTACAACTTTTTTAGTTGTACTGCATGAAAACGCAACTGTAACAAGTAAAAGTAATGTTGAAAAAAGATTACTCCCACTCAATGGTAGCCGGAGGTTTTGAACTGATATCATAAACAACTCTGTTAATTCCTTTAACCTGATTGATAATTTCACTGGATATTTTTGCAAGAAGTTCATGTGGTATTTTACTCCATTCTGCAGTCATTCCATCTGTTGAGTTTACCGCGCGCAAAGCAATCACTTGTTCATAAGTGCGCTCATCTCCCATTACACCAACTGTTTGTATTGGTAACAAAATGGCTCCTGCCTGCCAAATCTGGTCATACATGTCATGTGCCCGTAAATTTTGTATATAAATATGATCCGCTTTCTGCAACAAGCTCACATTTTCTGGTGACACAGCACCAATGATCCGTATGGCCAAACCAGGTCCGGGAAACGGATGCCTGCCTAATATTTCTTTTGGAAGCCCTAATGCTCCTCCAACATGACGAACTTCATCTTTAAATAAAAGCTTCAGCGGTTCGATGATTTTTAAATGCAAGGTATCGGGCAAACCTCCCACATTGTGATGCGATTTTATCGTAACGGAAGGTCCATAAACCGAAACCGATTCAATGATATCTGGATAAATTGTTCCCTGACATAACCATTTTACTTTAGGAAAAGCGATAGCGGCTCGTTGAAACACATCGATGAATACTTTTCCAATGATTTTTCTTTTCTGTTCAGGATCCGTTACGCCTTTTAATGCATCATAGAATTCCTGCTTTGCATCAATTCCCTTTACATCAAGACCAAGCGCTTTGTATGTGTTTAAAACCTGTTCATATTCATTCCATCTCAACAACCCATTATCAATAAAAAAACAGTGCAAATTTTTACCTATTGCCTGCTTCATAATTAATGCAGCAACCGAAGAATCCACACCGCCAGACAATGCGAGTAAAACTTCTTCATCCTTGATTTGATTTTGAATAGCTGCTATCGAATCATCAATAAACGAAGTGGTGGTCCAATCCGAACTCAGCTTGCAAAGTTTTTTGAGAAAGTTTTCCAGAATTTGTTTTCCGAAAACGGTATGCATGACTTCAGGATGAAATTGCAATGCATAAACGGGAAACCTCGTGGTTTTACTTTTAAATCCAGCGACGGGTATGCTTTCTGTGTTTGCTATAAGTTCGTAGCCATCCGGCAATTTAGTTATGGTATCACTATGGGACATCCATACCTGAGACAAATCCTCAACATCTGTAAAAATTGTATCCGGTGAAACAATGTGAAGTTTTGCTCGACCGTATTCTCTCTTTTCAGAAGATTGCACCTCGCCACCCAGGTTATGAGCCATTAATTGTGCACCATAACAAATGCCCAGTACTGGATATTTTTGAGTGAGTTGTTCAAGATCAACAGACGGATGTTGAGGATCTCTAACGGAACACGGACTACCAGAAAGAATAACTGCTTTGATGTGTTCATCATCCGGAATGGACTTGAAATATGGTATGATCTCGCAATATATTTCCAACTCCCTGATCCGTCTTGCAATCAACTGAGTTACCTGAGAACCAAAATCGAGTATTATTACTTTATCCATGAAATGGCGAGAATTAATGGGTAATTGACAATGGATGATGGATAATTTCCTATTTTACAATTAAATCGACTCCAAAAATCTATTATCTTTTGACTTTCCTTTTGCTCTTGATAATGAATTCGACAAGGAACTGATAACTATAAACTCAACCCTCTTCCCTCTTTTACTATTTTTCCTTCAGCTTCCAGTTGTTTTAATAATTTATCCAGCACTCCATTTACAAACTCTTTTGATTTATCAGTGCTGTATGTCTTTGACAATTCCACATATTCATTCAAGGTGACTTTTGCCGGTATTGTCTTGAAATGAGTCATTTCAACTACACCCATTTTAATCAATATCATATCAATCAATGCAACCCGTTCAGAATCCCAGTTTTCCAATATTGGATGAATCAGTGCTTCAAGTTCCTTTTCATCCTTATAGGTTTTCTCTAAGAGGAACTTTCCAAAATTATAAACTGTATCGTGGTCCGGTATGTGTTCTTCATAAATAGGTCCTGACTTCGGCAATATCTTTAAAGTCTTTTTTAATGCTCCAATAACAAGAGATTTATCATCAGTCCAACCGGTAAAGCGGTCGTCCATGATTTCATTGAAAACTTCACTTCTCCTGCAAAAGCGATACAACTCCAATAGAATTTCGATATGATCTTCGTTAGAAGTTTCATTTACAAGATATTTCTGGTAGGCTTCTTCCTTACAAAAGTCTTTATATATTTTGCGGAAAAGATCTTCATCTAGGCTATCACCACATTTTTCTTCCTTGAATTTTTCATTCAAAACCTGATTTGACACCAAACTGGAAATCAGTTGATTAGAATAAATTTTATCCGTAAAAATCTTATCTTCTTCAGATTTGATATGTTTGGATAATCTTATTTTATAATCTTCCTCTGCTGAAGAACAGACCTTAATTACACAATACAGATTTAACAGATACAGACGAAATGAATCCTGAATAGAATTCAAATAAGACTTTAAAGCCTCCTGGAAGCTTAAATCCTTATCTTGAGCCAGACTATACAATTGTTGCATCACTTTGACGCGAACATTCCTCCTACTCAACATGTAGTGTTACGACTTTTGATTGTCGCAAAAATAAGCGCTTTTGCCGAGATAAAAAATTTAGATATATATTAATTTTTAATATATTTTACCTGAAGGGTCTTCCAGGTATTTCATTCTGAGTTCTTCGACCGTCGGAAGTTGCTTATGGTGCCATTTATGGAGAATCTGACCATTCTTCATCAAAAGCAAGCCCGGATTTGACCTCATTATTGTTTTAATAAGAAGGTCATCTGCTTCATAACTCGGATAATCGATTTTACACTCAATCTTTAAATTTCGAATTCCTTCTTCAGTTAGCCCTCCCACGATTAATGATGCTTTGACATTAGGGCCACGGACGCCTTCAATCAATGGAATCATCTTGTTCTTTACAATATTCACAAATTCTGAATCCCAATCATACACGTTTCGTTTAATCAATTTCT
>JBGAWX010000028.1:0-10479 GCA_044227375.1 Saprospiraceae bacterium | reverse complement strand
CCACAATGCTGTCCTTATTTTTCAATTTGACCACAGTGGTGTCCATTTTATAAAGTGTATCAATTCGTTCTTCATCTACTGATCTTACATGATTCTTCACCTTTGGACTTAAGATGATGAAATGGAAACTGGAGTCCGATAATAAGTGATCTGTGTACGATTCGCCCTCACTATTCAAAATATCGAAATCAGAAATCTTAGTTCTTGGAATTTTTGGTTCTGACTTGACCTGATCCAAGGTCTCCCAAGTTTCTTTAAACTTAGGGTTTAGCTTGAATGAATCCAGATAGGCTTTATAAGGTACTTCAATTTCCTTTTTGGTTTCCCGGTTTCTAAGCCTGTAGGCAATAATTTCAACTTCTGCCAGAGCTTTACGTTCTTCATCAAGTTTATTCTTGATGTTTACTCCGTTTTGGAATGGTCTAAAGTCAATAACCGGTTCATTCCAGACAAAGTTGCTTAGTGAAAACAAGGTCAGTCCGAATATACTCAGGAAGGTGATTGCCATTCTGATAGATGGACTAAACAATTCATGCAGCTTTCTCCAACGCAATATAAACCAAACTGCAGGAAGCATCAGCACAAGATCTTTCATGAACGAAACCTTTGGTTCCAATTTCAAAAAATCTCCAAAACAACCACAATCAGTAACCCTCATGTTGCTGGCAACAAACGGTGTCCATTTTGAAAATTCGAAGAAATTTACATCGGAAGGTACATACCCTGTGAGGTATGTAAATCCTGTAAGCAGTGTAAAGAAAACCATGAGGATCAAATACAGCCAAGCGGAAAGTTTTCTCTGATATCCTATAATCAACATGATCCCAAGTACAATTTCAAATACAATCATGAATACTGAAAACGAAATAGAATAGTTTGAAAGAAATGGGAACACGGGAGCCATGAATTTAAGAAATGATCCTTTTGCAGTTTCCTCAAATGCGGTAAAATATTGTTCCATCTTATACGCTGTTCCCATGGGATCCACAGCTTTAACAAATCCGGAAAAAATCAATAAGGAGCCGACGAAATTTTGCAAAAAACTATCGAGATAGTTAACGCCGCCATCTTGCTTCTTTGAAATCAAATACGTAATTGCCAAAGCAACTAAACCCACATAAAGGAATAAAGTCAGGATCGTCATAATTATTGATTGATATTTTTAGATGTAGACATTAAAAGAAAATTAGAGCATAATTGTTTAAAAGTCTTATTGCTTTGAGGACCGATCGCTTATTCCACTGGCTTTTGTACTTCAGTTCCACTTTGCTGCAATACGTCCATCATTCACAAAAATAGTTTCCAAATTGAAATAGCCCTGGCTTTTGTTTTAAATTAGGATTCAATATTTTGTTAATAGATTTGTCAACTGATGGTTTATACAATCCTCTGCATCTTTTGTACTACACTTCTTGGAGTCCTGTTTAAATGGTCGGAACAATACTCAGTCCGCCAATCGGCAATGATCCCCATAAATTATCTTGTCTGTTTAATCATTGGAATCATCCATACGGGTCATTCAATGACAACTGAAATATCATATGACTGGCTCCCCTACTCCTTTGGATTGGGCTGTCTCTTCATTATTGGTTTCAGCTGCTACGCCAAATCCATTCAGATTGCCGGACTTCCTGTGGCCACTTTGTTTCAAAAAATATCGATTATCATCACCGTAAGTGTGGCGATATCATTAGGAGATTCACTAAATGCCATTCAGGGAATAGGTTTAATCCTAGGTCTGGCTTCATTGTTTTTCATATTAAATATACCGGATTCAAAAATTCGAATCAGTAATAAATACTTTGGTTTTCTAATAAGTACATTGATCATTTCATCCGTCATAGAAATTCTTTTCATCAGTATCAACAAGGCCTTCAATTTTTCAACGGATTTAAAACTAATATTTTCGAGTTATATCTTTCTGGTTGCCGGAGTTCTGGGATTGTTATTTTTTTTCTTTATGAAAAATTCATTTCCGATGAATAAAACTGAATTGACGTTCGGCATTTGCCTGGGCATTCCCAATTTTTATTCAATTTACTTTTTATTGATGGCCCTGGACCACGAAATGAATGCTGCAATTTTTTTTCCAATATTAAATTGCAGCGTCATCATGTTGTCGACATTTCTTGGTAAATTCATTTTTAAGGAATCCTTAAATCAAAATCAGATAATTGGAATGGTACTCTCTATGATTTCTATTTTTGTGATCTATTCTTTTAATAAATAAGTTGACCCAGTCAAAAAAATTCTATATTGTAAACAGTCCTGCAACTGCAGAGCTTACTGAGAAGGGAAGTAAATTTCTTGCCTATTTGTTTCCAGTTCATGATGAAGCTGATATCAAAAATAAGATCCAACTGATCAAATCATTGCATCCTAAAGCGAAACATTGGTGTTTTGCATGGCGTCTTGACCCTCAGGGCTCTTTATTCAAATCCAATGACGATGGTGAACCTTCGGGAACAGCGGGTAAACCCATATTGAACCAAATAGACAGTTCGACCCTAACCAATGTTCTGATTGTGGTAGTGCGGTATTTTGGCGGAACCTTACTCGGGACTTCCGGATTGATCAAAGCGTATAAAGAAGTTTCAAAAAAATGCATTGAAGTGGCTGTTAAAGCTCCCTTGGTCATCACTCAACAATACATTATTAAAAGCAATTCCGCTAAAATCCAGACCCTGATTGGAATTCTGAAAGAACTCGACATTTCAATTCAGGATTATACTTTATCAGCAGAATCCACGATACTTTTTCAACTACCTTTGGAAGATGAAGATCTCTATTTTAGAAAAATAAAATCGAAATTGGAAAAAACAAATTTGAATCAGGTTGAAAATCCAAAACAATTAAAAGAATGCATTTTAACTTCTATCCATGGTTGACGTGAAAGTAATTGGATTAACCGGAGGTATCGGGAGTGGCAAAACTACGGTTTCACAAATCTTTGAATTGCTCGGTGTTCCTGTTTACAATTCTGACCTCAGAGCTAAAATTCTGATGGAACAAAATCCTGAAATTAAAAATGCTTTGATCAATCGGTTTGGCGACAAAATTTTTTTACAAGACGGAAGCCTGAATCGAAAATATCTAAGCCTGGAAATATTTAATGATCAACAAAAATTGCATTGGATCAATGCGCTGGTACATCCTGTTGTTGGAAAAGATTTTGACTCCTGGAAATCAACACAAAAATCGCCTTTCGTCATAAAAGAATCTGCACTTCTGATTGAAACGCTGAAACATCAGACTGTAGATAAAATTATTGTTGTGATGGCTTCTCAAAATTTACGATTATCCCGGGTCAAACAACGCGATCAGCTTTCGGAATCTTCGATTTTAAAAAGAATGGAAAATCAAATAGATGATGAGCATCGTAAAGCACATGCAGATTTCATCATCGTAAATGAAGGACAACAAAGCATTATTCGGCAAACACTTCAGATCTTTAAGGAATTGAACAAAAGGTATAAAATATAGTCCGTCGCGAATACCTGATAAATATAGAAGAGGCATTAACTTTGTTGCAATTTTAAATTCAGTATTATGAATGCTTTAGAAACGGTATCCAGGTCAAATTACTTTATCAGCTTAGAAGATAAATTTGGTGCACACAATTATCATCCGTTACCGGTGGTGCTGGAGCGAGGTGAAGGTGTATTTTTGTATGATGTTGATGGCAAATCATATTATGATTTTCTTTCCGCTTACTCAGCAGTGAACCAGGGACATTGCCATCCTCGAATTATTTCGACGCTGGTTACACAAGCTCAAAAACTCACCTTGACTTCACGCGCATTCTATAATGACCAACTGGGACATTACGAAAGATATATCACGAAGCTATTCGGATATGACAAAGTATTGCCAATGAACACTGGCGCTGAAGGTGTCGAAACTGCTGTTAAATTATGTCGAAAATGGGCTTACACCCATAAGGGAATTGCAGAAAATGAAGCCAAGATCATTGTATTTGAAGGAAATTTTCATGGCAGGACGATGACCGCAGTTTCTGCCTCGACAGATCCGACTAGTTATGAAGGCTTCGGTCCATATTTACCAGGTTTTGTCAAAATTCCCTATAATGATATTCTTGCATTGGAAGAAGCCATAAAACCATCAAATGTCGCAGGAATTTTAATTGAACCCATTCAGGGTGAAGCAGGAGTTATTGTTCCTGATGATGACTTTCTTTCAAAAGCATTCGCATTGTGTAAAAAGAACAAGGTGTTGTTCATTGCAGATGAAGTACAAACCGGATTGGCTAGAACGGGAAAATGGCTGGCATGCGATTACATTCCAATAAAACCGGATATCCTGATTCTAGGCAAAGCATTATCCGGAGGAGTGCTTCCTGTTTCTGCAATTCTAACTTCTGACGAAATCATGTTGTGCATTAAACCGGGAGAACATGGTTCTACATTTGGAGGGAACCCCCTGGCAGCAGCTGTTGCGATCACCGCTTTGGAAGTACTTACTGATGAAGGAATGATTGAAAATGCATTTCATCAAGGCAATATTTTAAGAAAACGTTTAATGGAAATCCAAAGCAGAAATCAAATCATCACTAAAATCAGAGGCAAAGGATTATTAAATGCTATTGTCATAAACAGTACAGAAGAAAGTGATGCAGCTTGGAACATTTGTCTTAGAATGGCAAAAAATGGAATCCTTGCAAAACCAACTCATGGCAACATCATCAGGCTTGCTCCACCACTTTCTATAAACTCCGAACAAATCGAAGAATGTTGTTTTCTGATTGAAAAGTCTCTGTAAGAATGCATTTGAAAAACAAAAAATAAATTCAAAGAAACTTGAAAAGCCAATTGAGTTCTTCAATTATTTTACTTTGATGGATTGGATTTCCTGGCTTAACTTAGAATAATTCGGAATGCAATGTAAATCCTTCCTTACATACAAAACGTTAAGTAAAAACTTAGATTTAGCTTAATGCTCATGAATTGGACGATTAAATAATTTCCCAGATAGAATAGAATGGAATAATAACTTTTTGTACATTCGCACAGCTATCGTCACCAAGGTTACCCATAAAAATATTCAGGCTTGATAGATTACATTTCAACTTTGTATCCGTATGGAATACAAACAAGTGAAATATCGGGATCCAACACTATTTTCTGAAAATACATTAAATAAAAATTTCATGTGTAACATTTTATGTATCTTTATTCAAATTTTTTATAAATTTATGAAATTCAATATTTTATGCTTCATTATTCTTGGGAGTGGCATGGTCCTACCCGCTCATTCTCAATCCATGCAAATCAAATTTTGTGGTAAAACTGCCAATGTCGTTCCTACCAAGGACAACAACGGCAATGATCAGAGACATAAAGGCGGATTGCGTATGGATCTGATACGCATCGGCAAACTGAGCCAATCCAGAACTGCACCTTTTTATTCTTTAGGAATTTCCCCATTGTCTTTCTTAAATGGCACTTGGGTTGATGGTTGTGTAAATAATACCAATGCAACGTATTGCTCCGGCTGTACAACATGTAAAAAAATACTGAGTACAACGTCAAGCGAAGTTGGAACATCTGATGGAAAGATGGTCGATAATGTAAGAATGCGGACCAATAACAACGATTTGTTTATTGAAAGTACGGGAACACAAAACCTGGTTTGTTTCATTACCAATCCTATTGATGTTTCTGCCTATGCTGGTAAAAAATTAGAAGTTAATGTGATTTATGAAGGCACTTCAACAGAAGGCTTTTCAACAGGGAATGTCAATTTTAATTACAGATATAACAATGGCAACTGGGTAAATCTATTGAATCAGAATAGCAACTTTCTAAGAGTAATCGACACTGCAATTTTAATTATTGCTAACGTACCATCCGCAGTGGAGAATCTCGATGGTATTGTCGATTTTGAAGTTTCTCCCAATCCGGTTCACGACCAACTTCACATTGAATTTAACAGTCAAAAAGCGTTAGATGGAAGTATTGCAATTCGCGATATTGATGGCAGAATGATCTCAGAAGATAAAATCACACTCCAACCAGGCAATTCTTCGATTGAACTGAATACAAGAGAATTACTCTGCGGTGTTTACTTGTTGCAGGTCGCAGATAAAGAAGGCAGAATTAGCACGAAGAAATTTGTCAAGAGGTGATTAACGCATAACGATGAGTGATGCCCGCCTGCCGGACGGGCAGGAGTGATGAGTGAAATAAAAAAAAATCCTGCCCGTTTGGACAGGCGGCCGTAATTCGTAATTCTTTAATTAATAATCATTTCAGGAATTTCACCTTCAATAATCAAACTTGCTTCAGTCGCAGCAATAATTTCTTCGACACTTACTCCGGGTGCACGTTCCAAAAGTTTAAAGCCACGGTCTGTGACTTCGATAGTTGCCAGATTAGATACAATTTTATTTATACACTTTACACCAGTCAATGGCAGTGTACATTTTTTAAGCAACTTTGAATTTCCTTTTTGATCCGTATGCATCATTGCGACGATGATGTTTTTTGCAGAAGCGACCAAATCCATTGCACCGCCCATTCCCTTCACCATCTTTCCGGGGATTTTCCAGTTCGCAATGTCTCCTTCTTCGGAAACCTCCATGGCTCCTAACACAGTCAATTGAATATGTTGACCTCTGATCATTGTAAAACTTGTCGATGAATCAAAAATAGAAGCACCAGGCAACAAGGTGACGGTTTGTTTTCCTGCATTAATCAAATCAGCATCTTCTTCTCCTTCGTATGGAAACGGTCCCATACCCAGTATTCCATTCTCAGATTGAAAAACAACACTGATACCTTCCGGAACATAATTTGCAATCAATGTTGGAATGCCAATTCCCAAATTGACATACCATCCATTCCGAAGTTCTTGTGCTATGCGTTTTGCTATTTGATTTTTATCTAACACTTGAAGAAGTTATGAGTTATGAGTTATGAGTTGTTAGTTATTACTTATTAGAAAAAACAATTCGTAATTCGTAATTCGTAATTATAAATCATTTAGTTTATTTAATTGTCTCTTGCCTCTTGCCACTTGCCTCTTGCCTCTTGCTTCTTGCTTCTTTTCTATTGCTTCTTCCTAACAGTGCGTTGTTCAATTCGCTTTTCATAGTTAGTTCCCTGAAAAATCCGTTGAACAAAAACACCTGGGGTGTGAATGAAATTTGGATCCAGTTCTCCGGGTTCAACCAATTCTTCAACTTCAGCAATAGTAATCTTTCCAGCCATCGCCATCACATGATTAAAATTGAGGGCGGTGCCTTTATAGATTAAATTGCCAAATCGATCTCCCTTCCAGGCTTTAACCAACGCGAAATCGGCTGTTAGCGCAGTTTCGAGAATGTGCGGTTTGCCATTATACATTCTGCTTTCTTTTCCTGTTGCTATCTCGGTACCAAATCCGGCAGGAGTAAAAAACGCAGGAATGCCGGCACCACCAGCTCTGCAGCGCTCTGCCAATGAACCTTGGGGAATCAAATCCACTTCCAATTCACCGCTGAGCATTTGTCTTTCAAATTCTGCATTCTCACCGACATAAGATGAAATCATTTTTTTTATTTGCCGGTTTTGAAGCAACAAACCCAAACCAAAATCATCCACACCCGCATTATTCGAAATGCAAGTGAGATTATTTAAACCTGCTTTTACTAAAGCTGCAATACAATTTTCAGGAATCCCACACAAACCAAAACCGCCCACCATGATGGTCATTCCGGACTGAATATCTTTTATGGCTTCCGTTGCGTTTGCGACAAGTTTATTCATGGGATGAAGGTAGAGAATTTTGAGAATTTTTCTTCTTCAATCTGGAATTCTCAATCTAATGATAAATTGACAATTGGCTACCAGATAATTGAACTCTTAATGAAAATTATGCTTAGCATTTATAAAATTACCTGGTAACAAAAAAGTTGAAGTTTACATACAAGCTATCCATAAACTTCAACTTTGAAAATAATTTAAATAAAATAAAAATTAAGAATTAGGACTGCCTCCTCTTGCATAAATCATCGCCATTGCAATTCCTCCAATACCTTCCTCAACACTATGCCAGATGCCTTCGGTAATTACAAATCCCCAGTCAGCCCTACCAAATCCAAGTTGCAGAACTTCCAAGGGTACTCTGCAAATAAGTCCTATTAAGATACCAAAGCATAGACCAGCTTTAATTACAGATCCGGCCATGTTCATCATCGGATAGATGTAGGCCATAAGTATTGCAAGGATACCATAACTAATTAAAGCATACATCATTCCTGAAGGAACTCCTGCTTTTGCATCAAAGTAATCTTTCATAATAACTAAATGAAACAGTCCGGCTAAACCGAACATCACTACAAAGCCAACTACAATGGCTAAGATCATTTTTTGATTAATCATATTGTTTGATTTTGATTACACTTTATGGTTCAAGGAATTAAGCGATGATCGCTGCAAACCGGATTGAGGGCTCTTCAAATACCAGACAATAATAAGAATTTTTAAACGAACTCCCATAAACAGCAACCTCTTTTTATACGCCATATCTTTTTAGAATTGAATTTATAATAAATTCAAGAAGCTCGCAAGAAAATGACATTATGGATGAACCTCAGAAATCACATGCCCATCCATCCAACGGGCAACAGAATTAAAAGCGATAATAAAAAAGAGGCTGTCAAAATATAAAAACAAAAAACCCCTGCGAATCAAGGACTCACAAGGGTTTCGGGGTGATCTGTTTGGGACTCGAACCCAAGACCCACGGCTTAAAAGGCCGTTGCTCTACCGACTGAGCTAACAGATCCTTTGTCTGTTACTTTTAAAATGGCTGCAAAGATACATCTGCAGTGGTTTTTTCCAAAAGAATTTTATGAAGAGATCTGAGCTGTGAGGTCTAAGATGAGATGAATGGTTAATGGTTAATTTAATCATTCATTCTTTCATTCTTTCATTTTTCTCTTAACTCAGATCTCATAGCTCATATCTCCTAGTTATCTCCTAGCTTCCTCCTACTTTCACAACCATCCCTTCTCTCCCAAGAATTACATTGTCGAAGACCATTTTGCATTCTGCTTCAATCGCTTCAAGATTTTCATAACGGGATGAATAATGTCCCGTCAACAACTTTTTTGCTTTGCATTGACTTGCGATCATTGCAGCTTGCAAAGCGGTACTGTGCCCATTTTCCGATGCCTTGATTTTCAAATCATCGAGATAGGTGGTTTCATGATACAACACATCTACATTAGTAAGATATGGAACCAAAGACTCCTGATAGCGGGTATCTGAACAATATGCATATTTTCTTAAAGGTTCACTTTCCAGAATCAACTCCTGATTGTTGACGCGATGGATTCCTTCTGTCAGAATATCCTCACCAGCTTCTATTCTCTTCCATTGCTCCATCGGTATGCCTAATTCCTGTATGCGTTGTAGATTGAGTTTGTTTTTAATTCTTTTCTCTTCAAATAAAAATCCACTGGTTGGTATTTTATGATTTAATAGAAGACTTTTCACTCTGAGTTTGTCATTTTCAAAAAGTACATCGCCTTTAAAATTGGTGATGGAATGAAACACCAATTCAAAATTCAGACTTGAAGATGAAAATGACAAAACATGTAAAATCATTTCTTCAATACCCATTGGACCATAGATATTCAGGGGCTCTTTGCGATCCGTCAAATTGTAGGAAGTAATCAATCCTGGCAATCCAAACACATGATCTCCATGAAGATGAGAAATGAATATGTGGCGAATTCTGGATCTTCGCACATTGTATTTAGTCAACTGAAATTGGGTGCCTTCACCACAGTCAATTAGAAATAACTCTTCATGAATGTTCAGGACTTGTGATGATGGAAAGCGATTAAAAGCAGGTAAGGCAGCACCGCAACCCAGCAACTGTACCTCGAAAGTGCCCATAGCGTTCCCTTATTCTTCTTCATCGGAAAGATCCCGTTCCAGATCTTCCATGAAGACGTATTCAATAGCTTCCTCAACAGTAGGAATAATCGTGAGAATGCCATCCAATTTCGAGATTTCGATAAGTTTGTGTACACTGTCACTTTTAATATTGGTCATAACAAAAGAGCCGTAATCTTTCCAAATTCTGTTGGCGGTTAATATAGAACTCAATCCGGAAGAATCCACAAAGTCAACATCCCCTAAATCGAATATCAAATTTCTAACCCCCTCATTTCTAAGGAATACAAATTCTGACTTAAGCTGTGGAGCTATTAGTGAGTTAAGGTTTTTCTCTTCTAGGCTAAAGATCGCGTATCTGTCCTGCTTATCTACCTGGTATTTCATGAATTATGAATATTATTATTGTAAGATATTATTATTTACTCTTTTATCTATATAATTTTTTATATATATGATTATAAATTCACCAAAATGTTTACCTTTGGAATGCAAAAGTACTAAACTTTGAATCCAGACTTCAAATTGGAAAAGATATTTGAAAATCAACTTGTAAACAGTTTCGTGGTTAATT
>JBGAWX010000289.1:0-4214 GCA_044227375.1 Saprospiraceae bacterium | reverse complement strand
TCGCTTTTACCTCTTGAATTTTTTTGATTAAATCTTGATCAAGCTTTTCGCAGTCAATTCCTGTTATTTTTCCGAAATCCTTAAGGATCTCTGTGATATTTTTGTATGCAATTTTATTGATATTTACGCTCAATCTGGTCATTGGATGAAAGTTTCATGAGGTGGATGGATAAACTTTAAGATCATGGTGAAAGGTGAATGGTTAAAATATGCGATAATGAACATGATCCGAATGACAAATATAAAAAGCTTCGATTCGCTCAAACCAAATATCGAGATACAATAACATAAATAGATGCAAATGCTAAGTAAAAACCTGATTCCACTGTTGTATTTCATAATTTGCATCATTCTTGGATTGTTATTGAGCAATCTGCTTTTAATGGGAATCTTGTTGATAAAAGGAAGCAATCTTGAAGAACTTCTTACCGATTCAAATGCATTAGTACATTCTTTAAGCAGTCATGAATTATTGATTTCACAAATGTGCAGTCAGGTCTTTTCTTTAATTATCCCTGCTTACATATACTACAAATTGAATTCTAATACATCATACACTCTAAACAGGAATGTGTTTCATCCTGAAATTTTATTTATTGTTTTCATCCTGTTTGTATCTTCAATGCCGCTGGTCGCTCTTTCCGCTTATTTGAACCAATTCATTCCATTGAGTGATTGGATGACCAATACAGAAGATCAAATGAATGTATTGATTGAAAAAATGCTCAATCTTCAGTCCCTTGAAGATTTACTAATTGCAATCATAGTCATTGGAATCATTCCTGCCATAGGAGAAGAATGGGTGTTCAGAGGCATTGTTCAAAATCAATTGGTTCGTTGGATAAAAAATCCATGGCTTGGCCTTGTGCTTGCATCGCTTTTCTTTTCAGCCATTCACATGCAGTTTCAGGGATTTTTACCGAGATTTTTTTTAGGCCTCATCTTAGGATACATTTATTTAAGAACAGGAAATCTTTGGTATTCCATCCTGCTGCATTTTTTTAATAATGGCTTCCAGGTGCTCGGTGTCTATTTTTATAAAGAAGAGATGTTAAAACAAATTCAAAATGATATTGAATTGCCGGGCATTCCTGGTATTGTAGTTTCCTGCCTGAGCTTCCCATTAATCATTTTCTACCTCAACAAACGAATGAAACACATTCAACATGATTAAACGAAGTATTACGGGATTGATTCTTGGATTAGTAATGATATGGGGCTTGCTCTTTTCTCTGTGGACAGCAACCGCTTTATTACTGATCATACTCATCTTTTCCTCACTGGAATGGAATCAGCATTTTGCTAAAAAAGAAGGATCATTTGCTTCCAAAAATTTTCTCTTCATAAGCTTGTTTTTTATTTTTTTTATACTCTTCAAACTATTTAACCCGGATAATGACCTTTCCCAAACAGATATTCAAAAATTAAATGGAATTCTTGTCTTTGTTTTAAGTTGTTTCGGAATTGCATTGATTGCAAAACAAAATTGGTCATTCACACAATCCTGGTATTCCGGAATTTTTTACATCGGGTTCCCAATACTCATCGGCTTTTCTTTTCTTAATCAAAATTTTGACGATCATAGATGGATTATACTTGGGTTGATCGTCATGAATTGGAGCAATGATGTATTTGCATACTTTACCGGACGATTATTCGGCAAACATTTTTTAGCACCGGACATTTCTCCTAAAAAAACTGTCGAAGGAGCTGCCGGTGGAATGCTGGCTACAATTCTTGCTTCTTATCTTGTCAACATCTATTTATTCAATACTGAATTTGCATTGCACACGATTTTAATTTTAGGAATATCGGTATGGTTGGCGGGAACATTGGGTGATTTATATGAATCCAAAATGAAACGAATCGTAGGAATCAAAGACAGTGGGCATTTGTTACCGGGACATGGTGGTTTCCTGGATCGTTTCGACAGCTTCTTCTTTGTGATCCCTGTTGGCATTTTCGTGCTCTCATTTTAAACAAAGTCTTTTAGGATTCAGAAAACAAGATATTCGATACCAGATTTTGAATTATGGATTTGAAAATAATATTTACAATACTCATTGCCCTCTAAGAACTGTGATCTGTTATCTAAATTAAACTTTAACTTTGCATTCTTAGACCTTATTTTAAATCAAGCGGTATGTATATTCATAAAGAAGGGAAAACATGGGTATTGACCTCACTCATTATTTACATTGCAATCATCATAATATTCCAAATTTATCTCACATTTCTGTTCTGGCCGTTAGTGATTCTATTCGGCATCTTCTTTCTCTTAATATTAAATTTTTTCAGAAATCCGGCCCGAATCATTCCGACACTAAATGATCACTTGGTTTATGCTGCTGCGGATGGAAAAATAGTAGTCATTGAAGAAGTCGATGAATCTGAATTTTTCAAAGAGAAGCGAAAATTGGTCAGCATATTTATGAATCCATTGGATGTACATTGCAATCGATATCCCGTTTCAGGTAAAGTCATCTATGCAAAATATCATCCCGGAAAATATCTCGTCGCATGGCATCCCAAAGCATCAACAGACAACGAACGCAATACCGTGGTCATTGAAAACAGCACAGGCACCCGGATTTTAATTCGTCAAATCGCAGGAGCTCTTGCAAGAAGAATTATTTGTTATTCAAAACCCGGAGAATCCATTATACAAGGAGAAGATCTTGGTTTTATAAAATTCGGATCCCGTGTTGATTTGTATCTGCCTTTGAATGCAGAAATTAAAGTGAGTCTTGATCAGGTGGTTCGGGGCAATGTTGATGTGATTGCAATTATTTAATTTCATCAATGATTGTTTGCTATCAATAATTAATTAATAGGTTTCATCTGAGGAAATAATAGTACTTCCTGTATTGCATCCTGTCCGGTGAGCATCATCGTGAGTCGATCGATACCGATACCCAAACCTGAAGTCGGTGGCATACCATATTCCAAAGCGAGCAGAAAATCTTCATCCATAGCCATGGCTTCTTCATCTCCCCTTGCGGCCAATTTTAATTGTTCTTCAAATCGTTGTCGTTGATCCAAAGGATCATTCAATTCTGTATAAGCATTGGCGATTTCTTTTGTATTCACATACAATTCGAAACGCTCCACCAATCCAGGTTTTGACCGGTGCTTTTTTGCGAGAGGAGTCATCTCGATCGGATAATCCATGATGTACGTAGGCTGCACCAGATTTTTTTCAACGAGATCGCTGAAAATGCAATCGATCAATTTACCGGTGCCCATTGAATCGTCAATGGCTATGGCTTTTGATCTGCAAAATATTCTCAAATCAGATTCTGATTTTCCTTCAACTTCATAACCTGCGTATTCTTTAATTGCATCATACATGCTCAATCTTCGAAATGGCTTGGTGAAATTCAGTTCATTCGTACCATTTTTGACTATTGCCGAACCATTGGTTGCAATAACAACTCGTTCCAACATCGTCTCCACCATTTCCATCATCCATAGATAATCTTTATAAGCTACATAAATTTCCATGGAAGTGAATTCCGGATTGTGAGTACGATCCATGCCTTCATTGCGGAACATTTTGCCGAATTCAAACACCCCGTCAAATCCCCCAACAATCAATCTCTTTAAATACAGCTCGTTTGCTATCCTTAAAAACAAGGGCATGTCCAAGGCATTATGATGCGTCTTAAATGGCCTGGCAGCAGCCCCTCCATGAATGCTTTGCAGCACCGGAGTCTCTACCTCCAACCATCCCTGTTCCACAAAATATCTTCTCATTTCATCGATGATCTGACTTCGTTTTACAAAAATGTCCCTGACTTGAGGATTCACAATCAGGTCCACGTAGCGATGCCGGTATCGCTGCTCAGGATCTGTGAATGCATCATGTGATTGACCCTCTGCATCCACTTTGACAATTGGTAATGGATGCAAGGATTTGCTTAATAATTTCAATAAAGAAACATGAATTGATATCTCTCCTACTTTGGTTCGGAACACATATCCTTCCACTCCGATGATATCTCCGATGTCCATTAATTTTTTAAACACTACATCATATAATGTCTTATCTTCAGATGGACATATTTCATCCCGCTTTACATAGATTTGAATTTTTCCGAAAGCATCCTGAATTTCTGCGAAACAGGCCTTACCCATATCACGCACCATCATCATTCTTCCGGCAAGCTTTACCTGTTTAAACGCTTCAGGATCTTCATCAAAACGTGACTTGA
>JBGAWX010000288.1:0-4218 GCA_044227375.1 Saprospiraceae bacterium | reverse complement strand
AATATGGGATTTATAGTAATTGTGCTTGCAGTGGAGAAGTTATTTGTCGAAGCATTCCTTGCATTGCTCCCAATTCTATTTCTGTCGCTTCAGCAGCACTAAATCCTTGTAAGACCTATTATCTTTGGATAGACGGTTGTAATGGGGATGTCTGCGATTTTACTATTAACACATCAGGTGGCGGACCTCCGACTTTAGCTCCAATAGGTAAAATCAATAACATAACCAACTCCATTATTGAACCAATCTGTGAAGGTGCTTGCAATGTTTTGTTTTTTGTCAATCCTCAACCTGGATCCTGTAAGCCTACTTATGTATGGACATTAGATGGAAATGAAGTAGGAGGCAATAGCAATGAAGTCCGATTAGACATGCCGGATGAAGGTGATTTTATTATTTGTGTCACCGCTTTTATAGGAAATCCAAATAGTGGATCCATTTGTGCACAACAGGGTCCACAATGCGCAACTGCAAAAGTCAGAAGAATTCCTGATGTCCACGGAGTGCCACGCACGCTATGTAGAGAGCAAATCGGAACAGCAGGATTTAAATGGCATTCTCAAAGGATATTTAACTCAGGTACTTATCATGAACAGTTTTCTGAAGGCAACTGCTGTCGTCATGATTCAATAGTAGAATTTACAGTTTTGGAAACGCCTCAGCCAGCAAATGTTTATTACATCACTTGTGACAATATACCGTATACAGATATTACGGGTAAAAAGCATACACCTTGCAAAGTGCGATCTAAAGTAATCCTTTCTAAAACCACGGATCCATTTAAATGCGACAGTTCAATTCTATTGACTGCGATTAATGTGGATTATGGACCGAGTTGGGTTGTTCAATGTTTGGGTGGAATGATAGAATTGATTCCAAACATCAGGATATTGAAACCGTGCAATGCAGGCGAAACCTATGAATTTGAATACAAGTGGTACAAGAAATCTGATCCGACTAACATCCTTGGTTCGGATGAACGACTGATGGTTCAATCGGTTTCAGAAGATTATTGTATAGAAGTAAAGGTTCGCACTGAACTGGAAACTGAGTCTTTAGTATGCACAAAGACATTTTGTGAATCCTTTAATGAGAGTAATCTATCACCGGATTGTTCTTTCACTCTTGAATCAGAAAAAATATTTTGTTTCGACCCTGTTGGAACGTACCGGATAAAAAATCTGAGTTCGCCAAATATCCTTTTTCATAACTGGACGATTGATGGAGGATTTATAGTTTCAAATCCGGATAGCGCTGTAGTTGATATTAAATGGCTGTTGCGCCCAACGGATACAGGAAGAGTATGTGTGTCCTATGATACGGACTGTGGAACGAGTTGTGAAAAATGCATCACCATACAATTTGATACTAAAATCGCGGGAGAAGATTTCGAACACCGTGGACTATCTGCATATCTTGATGCCAAACCCAATCCAAATGGAATGTGGAGATTGATCAGTGGGCCGTATCCTGTGAGAATTGAAGATCCGACTTTTGCACGAACAAAAATTACAGCGACCAATTATGGATATTATTGTTTTGAATGGACCGTCACGGCACCCAATTGCACATTGAAAGATACGCTCTGTGTCAACCTGCACAATTTCAAAAAAGCAAGTCCTGAGTATCCGAAATTGTTATTTTTTGAACGAGCGAAAACAATTGATGATAAAGATCAAATTCCAGCTGTGGTTTTCACACCCAACTTAATCCAAAACAATGGTGAAAGTTTTGTAAACATAGAAGGTGATACAAATGGCAAAATCAGTTATCATTGGTTTGATATTTATGGTAGACTCATTACTCAAAAGGAAAATTCTTTTGAAACTGGAACTCAAAGAATAAATATTCATTCTCCAATTCATGAAGGCATGTATTTTTTGGTAATTGAAATCGATGGAGTTACTTCGGTGAGAAAAGTTTGTGTGATTGAGTAGAAGTCAAGAAGTCAAGCGGCCAAGCAGTTAAGCAGTCAAACAGTCAAACAGTCAAGCAGTCAAACCGAAAAGAGAATACGGGATATCAGTTTGGGGATAAACAGGGAAGGAGAAAGTAAGAAAGGGAGAGAGTAAGAAAGTTAGAGAGGGAGGGAGTGAGAACACAATTTACTTACAAATAAATATTACGGCTATGCAACAATCAAAAATATCAACTAAAAGAATTTTTGCATTCGTCATTCTCCTGGTTACACTCTTAAATAGAAACAGTATTGCACAATGCACTCCTCCAATGGCTGAAGAATGCTTGTGGTCATCAGTTCTTTGCTCTTTGGATGAAGTCAACGGATACGCGTGTAACAATCCAAGTACGATTCCAAGTCCTTGTTCTCCACTTTGCTCTCAAGGTGGTGTTGGACATAATACCAGTTGGTGGGGTTTTGTAACTCAAGGTGGTAATGTTTCGATTACTTTGACCATTGGTGGATGCACTACTTCGCAGGGATTACAGTTTGGTATCTGGGGCGATTGTGACTGTTATGAAGAACTTGCTTGCAATTCTATTCCTTGTATTCCTCCAGGTACAGTCAATGTTTTGAATGCAAACCTAACACCATGTAAAACTTATTTCTTATGGGTTGATGGTTGTAGTGGTGATATCTGTGATTTTACATTAAACACATCAGGAGGTGGTCCTCCAGATTTATCTCCTCTAGGAAAAATAAATAACAAGGCCAACATGATTATCGAACCCGTTTGTGCAGGTGCTTGTAATTTTAAGTTTTTTGTAAATCCACAACCTGGAGGATGTGAACCCACTTATGTGTGGACCTTGGATGGAAACGAAGTTGGGGGAAATAATTTAGAAACCAGGTTAGACTTTCCGGATGAAGGTGATTTTGTCATTTGCGTTACAGCGTATATTGGAAATCCACAAAGCGGTTCTGTCTGTTCGCAGGAAGGACCACGATGTGCGACGGTAAAAGTCAGACCAATTCCAAGTAAAACAGGAAAACTTCGTAAAATTTGTCAAAATGCTGTAATGCCAGGTGGGTTTAAATGGCATTCCCAGAGAATATTTACATCAGGCATTTACATCGAACCGTTTACCGATTCCATTTGCTGTAAATTTGATTCTATTGTTGAATTCGAAGTGCTTCCTCCTCCGGTAAAAGGGAAATTCTATTTCATTGGTTGCGACAACCAGCCTTATGTCGATATTTTAGGAAGATCGTATCCACCTTGCAATGATCATCGGGTCATTGATTTACCAAGAACTTCAGATCCCTTTTTGTGTGACAGTGGCATCATACTCACTTCAGTGAATGTTGAATTTGGAGAACTGTGGAAATCGCAATGTGTCAATAACAGAATTGAGCATTCGGCAAATGTGAGTCTGATCAATCCTTGCAATTTGGGAGAAACGCATCTTGTGAATTACAGATGGTATCTGAAAAAAGATACTTTAAAGAAAACGATTAGTACTGATGAGCATCTCCTGGTTAGTGGAGCAGCCGAAGACTATTGCTTTGAAGTTAGTGTGCAAACACAATTCAATGGCTTAAATGCGACATGCACAAAAACATTTTGTGATCCATTTAATGAAGGGGATTATGGAGTTTTCGCAGGCAGAGATTCTAAACAAAGAGGACTCATTGCACAGTTAAATGCCTCTTCAAAATGGAAAGGTGAATGGAAACTGATTTCAGGAACCGGAAAAGCGGTATTTGAAAATTCATCTAAAGCAAGATCAAGAGTTCGTCTAGATGACTATGGAATCTACTGTTTTGAATGGACTGCAAATGAATCCGTTTGCATTACAAAGGATACCGTATGTATAGAGTTTTATAAAATAAAAACCACCACTCCCGATTACCCCAAAAAAGAATTTGATGATCGAAATGACAATTCAGTAGAAATGGAAGATTTTCTAAGTGAGGTATTTACACCAAACTTTATTACTAACATAGGAACTAGTTATATTTCTTTTGATGGGGATATAAATTCTACAATCAATTACAGTTGGTTTGATAACACAGGTGGAATGATTTCAAAAGACAAAATCGTGATCGAAACTGGATTGCAACGAGTGAATATCAATTCTCCAATTCAGAAAGGATTCTATTTTGTTGTTTTTGAAATTGATGGAGTTTCTTTAGTAAGGAAAATTTGTGTGATCAATTAAGCTGCAATATTTCATTTGAGTAGGCGTTTGAGAAAAGATTTTAGTTATCTGCACAAGTAATTTAAATTTAATTAAATGAAATTCGCGTTTCAAATC
>JBGAWX010000287.1:0-4219 GCA_044227375.1 Saprospiraceae bacterium | reverse complement strand
TTTTAATTGAATTATAAAACACGAGGAATTAAATCATCTAGAATCAATCTTAATTTTTCTAGAGCTCAATTTGAATTCTGCAATAAAAAATTTAAATTTTAATATTGCGGCTAAATTGTCTTCAAATAAGATCCCAGATTAAATTATACCATTTAGATTTATATTATAATCTCTTGAATTTAATTACTTTTGCACCCTCTATTTTTAGAAACTGCCAAACGGATCGGTAGTTCAGTTGGTTAGAATGCCGCCCTGTCACGGCGGAGGTCGCGGGTTCGAGTCCCGTCCGGTCCGCAGAAAATAAGCCTTGCAAATTGTATTTGCGGGGCTTTATTATTTATGATTTAATCTACCATGACTTTCCATTAACTTGGGGCTCGTTTCATTTCCCATTTTTAACGGCAAATAAGCCATAAAACTTTGATTTTATGATATTTATGGATTTTGAAAAGCCGCTGGAGATTTTATACGGCCAGCTTGAAAAGCTTCAGAAAATCACTGAGGAAGGGAATATCGACATGTCAGAAAAAATCAGCGAACTGGAAGAAAAGATTGCCGAGAAACGTAAAGAAATCTATAGCAATCTGACCGGCTGGCAACGGGTGAGTCTTTCGAGACATCCCAACCGGCCTTATACTCTGGATTATGTCAAACTGATGTGTTCAAAATTCATCGAATTGCACGGCGACCGGTGTGTAAAAGATGATAAAGCCATCGTGGGCGGGCTTGCACAAATTGATGGTCAGAATGTAATGATCATCGGTCATCAAAAAGGAAATACCACCAAACAACGACAATACCGCAATTTCGGAATGGCCAATCCCGAAGGCTACCGGAAAGCACTGCGATTGATGAAAACTGCTGAAAAATTTGGCATTCCCGTAATTACCCTGATCGATACCCCAGGTGCCTATCCCGGTATTGAAGCTGAAGAAAGGGGACAGGCTGAAGCCATTGCCAGAAACTTGTTCGAAATGGCCAAACTTGAAGTTCCGATCATCTGCTATATCATTGGAGAAGGTGCGTCCGGTGGAGCTCTGGGAATTGGAGTAGGCGATCGGGTCTTTATGCTTGAAAATACCTGGTATTCGGTCATATCTCCTGAATCCTGTTCTTCGATATTATGGCGAAGCTGGAGTTTTAAAGAACAAGCTGCAGAGGCACTTAAACTTACCGCTGATCATATGGAAGAATTTGGATTGATAGATGGAATTGTATCTGAACCTGTTGGTGGGGCACATTCCAACCATCAGGCAATGGCTGAAATTCTCAAAGAACACATACTCCGTCAAATCGCTAGCTTAAAAGTATATCCTGCTGATGCGTTGGTGAATCACCGGATTGAAAAATATAGCAAAATGGGCAGGTATGTCGAAGAAGTAGAATGACCTGTTGAATGAATATCTGAATTGCTGATGATTCACATGTTAGCATTTTATTTTTGACGAAAATCCTTCTCCCCTTCTCCCCTTCTTCCCTATTCCCCTATTCCCCTAAACCCCTTCTTCCCTCTATCATATTCCACGTAACATCATCTTCAATTTGAATCTTATCTTTGCATATCGAAATTCCAATACATGAAAATCAATTATCATTTTTTAAAAGGAACCGGAGTCGCATTGATCACACCATTTGATGCAGATCACAAAATAGATTTTCCGGCATTATCAAAAATCATAAATCATTGCATTGATGGTGGAGTCGATTACCTTGTCAGTATGGGCACTACCGGCGAAGCGGCAACCCTGTCGTTTGAAGAAAGAATGTCTGTAATCTATTTCACAGTAAAAACAGCAGCAGGAAGAGTTCCTGTAGTGGCAGGAATGGGAGGAAACAATACTGCTGAACTCGTTTATGAAATTCAGGCACTGAACACAAATGGAATTTCTGCAATATTGTCCAGCAGTCCTGCATACAATAAACCATCACAGGAAGGAATATATCAACACTACATGAAACTTGCGGAACATTGCACTTTACCCATTATTATTTACAATGTTCCAGGAAGAACTGCTTCCAATATTTTAGCGGAAACTACATTGCGCTTAGCCAATGCATCAGAAAAATTTGCAGCGGTTAAAGAAGCATCAGGAGATCTTGCACAAGCTACTAAAATCATAAAAGACAAACCGGCTCATTTCCTGGTATTATCCGGTGATGATCCGCTGGCCTTGGGATTAATAGGAATTGGTGGTGATGGAGTGATTTCAGTAATTGCCAATATTTATCCAAAAGATTTTTCATCCATGATCAGATTTGCATTGCAGGGAGATTATGCAAAGGCTCGATCCTTGAATTTAAAATTATTTGATTTGCATAAATGGCTTTATATAGATGGAAATCCTGCAGGGGTCAAAGCCGGTGCACATATTCTTGGACTTTGCGAAAACCGGTTCAGACTTCCCCTTGTGCCCATGTCTAAATCCAATTACGACAAATTGAAAGACGAGATGGGTAAAATAAATTCGCAATAATTTTTCAAACTTATTCATTCAGAATATTCCAACAACACCAGGTTTTTTATTTTCTGAAATCATTTATTGATAATCTCCAAATCCAAGGCTGCATCCGACATTCCATTCCAACACAAGCCTATAAAGGGGAGTCCATAGCCTTTTTACAGTAATTTAATAATAAGATAATGATATTCATACAGTGTCCCGAAAGCCGGGCTGCTAACTTTACGCTTTGTACTTTCAAATGCAAACAATACAGACACACACCATGAGCCTAATAGTCGACAGTGTGCGGCATACAGTCACTATTGATCAACATCAAATCAAAAATCTGACCCGGCGGGAATTTCAAATTCTCTGGTATTTGTGTCAGGATCCCGGAAGGGTTTATACCCGGGAACAAATCTTCCTGCAAGTATGGGGAAACACAGTGAAAACACATGACCGCACAGTCGATGTACATATCGTTCAGTTGCGCAGGAAAATTGATAAAATGTTGATTAAGTCCATTAAAGGAGTTGGCTACAAAATCAATCTTGAAAAAGAAGATGTGCAGTTGATCCAGTGATTGAAACGATGATCTTAAAAGAGAACACTTTGTACGGTCTTCGTTGAACGGTTTAATAATTCTATATAGGACAACTATTGAATGATTCTGATTTGCACTCAGAATGAACTTTGCTATGTTGTAAAGATCAAGTCTCCAAATACCTTAGCTGGTTTTTCTTTATAGATCAAATATTTATTCAGGTATTGATATTCCAATTCATCATATTGATAAATACTCCAAGAATTTTCTTTGAACTCCAATGCTGTAAAATTTTCAACCCAGTCTCCACTGTTCAAATAGGTAATTGTTTTATTTCCTGATTCTACCGACCTGATTTTTGGCATGTGAATATGACCGCAAATCACATAGTCTGCATTCTTGGACATTCCATAGCGTATGGCCTGTTCCTCAAAATCTTTAATAAAGTTGATTGCTTTTTTGATTTTAGATTTTACGCTATGTGCAAAAGATATCCGTTCAAAACCGAATCTGTTTCTGAATTTATTGATCATGGTATTGATTTTGATCAAGGTATCATAACCCAGTCCACCAAGTTTGGCTAAGAATGGAGATAAGCGGATTGTAAAATCAAATGCATCACCATGAAAAAATAAATGCCGTTCACCATTCAGTACGAGTTCCAACTGATCTCTAAAATAAATATTGCCGGAAAAAAAAGGAATGAACTTTCTGATAAACTCATCATGATTTCCTGCTAAATAATATACTTTAGTTCCCCCCATTGCTTTTTTCATGATTTCATAGAGTATCTGAATATGCTTGACTGGAAAAAAAGATCTTTTAAATTGCCAACCGTCAATAAAATCACCATTAAGTATTAAAATTTCAGGATCTACAGATTGCAAATAATTAAGCAATTCATCGGCATGACATCCGAATGTTCCAAGATGCACATCAGACAGTACAATGATTTTTAATTTTCTTTCCATAATAAACACAAAAATAAGAAGCTGATTATTCAATCATGTTTCAATAGGATTATCAAATCATTAATAGTCCGCCAGGCTATTGTGATGATATTTTTAAAAAGTGCTCCTCTCGAACCTTTTAAATCATTCATGCCTTATTTAAAATTCGACACGATGTTGTCGGTTGATTTTTTGTCTGTCAGCATGCCCATTTCCTTCAACCAGGATCTTCCGTCCAGGACCCAACTGTGGCAATCCTCAGGATTGCAACCGGATTCATACAA
>JBGAWX010000286.1:0-4226 GCA_044227375.1 Saprospiraceae bacterium | reverse complement strand
AGGATCGGGATTCGCAATGACAAATCAATTGAATTAACATTTGTTTTGATAAAGGTAAAGTAAAACTAAATGAAATTGACAAAAAAACTTGAAGCAGAAGTCCTTGCGCTTTATAAGGATTACTGGGATGCATATCTAAAAGGTGATCTGAAAACTTTCGCCTCTTACTTAGACGAAAACATTGTTGTTTACGGTACAGCGGTTGGTGAAATTTTTACCAATAAAAAAGATGCTGTAAAATTTTACACAGAAACTGCTGACCAGATGACAGGTAAAGCTGATTTTCGTAACCGTACATTCAAGCTAAAAGCCAATCGCGAAACTATAGTCATCTTTGAGCAATCGGATTTATACGTTTTGATGGATGGAGTCTGGACATTTTATGACAGTGCACGCATCACCGGCATTCTTGAGAAAAAAGGAAATAGCTGGAAGGTGGTTCATCAGCATGGATCGTTTCCGGACAGCAGAACTGACGAAGGGGATCAAATATCCACAGATAAAATAAAAGCAGAAAATCTTAGACTTAAAAAAGCCATCAAACGCCGCACTTTGGAGCTAGAAAATAAAAATCGTGAACTGGAAATTGAAGCTGCTCTTGAAAAAGTCCGTACGATTGCAATGGGCATGAGAAAACCAGAAGATATGCTTGATGTGTGCAAGACAATTTCACTGCAACTTCAATCTTTGGGCGTTAAGGAAATTCGTAATGTTCAAACAGCTATCTTTTATGAACAGCGCGGCACTTATATGAATTACGAATTCTATGCGAAGCACGATAAAACCTTCATTACAGAAACCATATTTACCAATAATAAAATTCACAACGAGTTTGCAACTAAAATGATGATGGGCAGGGGTGAAACCTTTATCACTCATATAAAAGGTGATGAAGTAAAAGACTGGATTGCTTATCAGAAAACAACGAATGTATTCATTGATAAATCTTTGGAAACTGCATCATCCCTTAATTATTATTGGTTCTCTCTTGGTCCGGTTGCACTTGGAATTTCAACATACAACCCATTAACAGAAGATGAAATAAATTTATTCAAAAAATTTCTGAAAGTGTTTGAACTTGCCTATCAAAGATACCTTGATATTGAAAAAGCAGAAGTACAGGCAAGAGAAGCACAAATTGAAGCATCGCTTGAACGTGTAAGAGCAGTCGCAATGAGTATGCAAAAACCTGATGATCTGCTTGGAATATGTGAAGTATCATTTAATGAGTTTAAAAAACTTGGCATTGATAATATCAGAAATGCTCTTATACACATTCAATACGATAATCAAAAATATTTTATGGATTATGACTTCTCTGATTTAACAGGCGGGGCAATAACAAAAATCGAATACGGTTCTCATCCTATAGTAGAAGATTATTTGAAGCAAATCAGAAGTGCTAAAGATGCTTTTTACCAGGGAGTAATAAAAGAAGACCAGCTTGAAGAATGGAAAGATTTCAGAAGAAATTCCGGACAGATTGACGATCCCAGATTAGATAAAGCAACTGCGCTCTACTACTATTTCTTCTCAATTGGTATAGGTGATATCGGAATCTCAACTTTAAAATCTATCGATGAATCCCAAATAAAAATTCTAAAAAGGTTCAGGAATGTATTTGATCTGGCTTACCGTAGATATACCGATATTACTCTCGCAGAAGCCCAGGCAAGAGAGGCGAGAATCGAAGTAGCACTTGAAAAGATCAGATCCCGTGCACTTGCCATGCGTAATAGCTCAGAAGCGGGGAATGTTTCAACTCTACTATTCTCAGAACTTGAAAAAATGGACATAAATCCAAGCGGTTTTAGTATCATGATTTTTGATGAGGAACTGGACAAATACGAATTATGGCGTGCAAAGGAAGTGGCGCATCAGGGTGCTTATGAAACCTTCTCCATTAAAGAAATGTACGATAAGTTTGATAAATATGTGCCGGGATTTAGTGAAGAATTAAAATCAGCCTGGACCAAGGGAAACCCGTTTTTTGTTGTTGAATTCAGAGGGGAAAAGAGAGTTTCGTTTTTACAAGCAAATCGTGAAATGGCCAATTATTCCGACGAGGATTTCGAAAAGATGAAAAAGGGGTGGCCAGACCCGACTTGCTGGCATCTGGTGTTTTTTAAGTATGGCTGGATTGGAGTATTGCAAAACAAACAACTTATAATAGAAGATTTGTTGTTGATCCAACGTTTCGCAGAAGTATTTGATTTTGCTTACACCCGTTTCCTCGATCTTCAAAAGGCAGAAGCACAGGCAAAAGAGGCAAAGATTGAGGCGGCACTGGAAAGAGTGCGAAGCAGAACAATGGCTATGCAAAAAAGCGATGAGCTTGGTGATGTAGCGGTAGTATTGTTTTATCAAATGAATCAATTGGTAAGCAACCTCTGGACCTGTGGATTTGTATTGTGTGAAAAAGACCGCGATGAAGATGAATGGTGGCTGAGTATGGATGATGATTTTACCCGTGGTTTTTTTCTACCCAACGTTGGAGATTATGCACATGCTACTCTATACGATGGATGGCTTAAGGGTGATCCTTTCCGCACAGTGCAATTGGATGGAAATGATCTGCAACAGCATTACGACTGGCTGATGGACATACCGGTTTCCAGAACTATTTTTGAAGAAATGGATGCTGCTGGGCTTGCCCGACCCACTTGGCAAAAGTTACATGCCGCTTACTTTTCAAAGGGATACTTAGTGCTTATTACCCGGGAGCCTTGTGAAGAGGAAGAAATATTTAAACGCTTTGCTCAGGTATTCGACCTTACCTACACCCGATTCCTCGATCTCCAAAAAGCAGAAGCACAAGCCAGAGAAGCAAAAATTGAAGCTGCTTTGGAAAGAGTAAGAAGCAGAACAATGGGTATGCAAAAAAGCGAGGAGCTCAAAGAAGTAATTCGGGTTGTATATGAGCAATTTATTCATTTAAAAATCAATGTTGACCATGCAGGTTTTGTCATTGATTATACCCCAAAGGGTGACTGGCATTTCTGGATTGCTGATGAGCAGGACATTCCTTCTAAAATAACGCATCCATATTTTGAGTCTGTTTGGGCAAATCAATTTAATGAAGCAAAGGAAAAGGGTGCAGACTTCTTTGCCACCAATTTAAATTTTGAAGAAAAGAACAAATTTTATAATGAGCTTTTATCATATGTTCCAGGATTGCCCGAAACATCAAAAGATTTTTATTTAAACTGCCCCGGCCTTGCAGCAACAACAGTATTGTTTGAAAATGTTTCCCTCTACATTGAAAATTTTTCGGGTATTCCTTATACAGATGAAGAGAATGCAACACTTATGCGATTTGGAAAAGTATTCCAGCAAACCTATACCCGTTTCCTCGATCTGATAAAAGTAGAAGCACAAAATAAAATTATTCAGGCAGATAACGACCGTAAAACCAAAGAGCTGGAGGAAGCACGCCAGCTTCAGCTTTCAATGCTTCCTAAAGAACTTCCTAAATTAGCTCACCTTGATATAGCTGTCTATATGAAAACTGCAACAGAGGTCGGCGGTGATTATTATGATTTTAATATTGATGATAATGGAACATTAACTGTTTTAGTCGGTGATGCCACAGGACACGGAATGATGTCCGGAATGATGGTATCAATTATGAAATCATTCTTTATATCCAACAGAAGAAGTATTGATCTTAAACAATTTTTTGAGAATGCTAATAACTCTCTTAAAGAAATGCATCTTGGCAGACTGATGATGCCGATGATTGGAGTACAAATCAATTCTGAAAAATTAATTGCCACAAATGCAGGAATGCCATCTCTACTTTATTTCAGGAATAAATCTCAGAAGGCTGGTGAGTTTGTAAGTAATAATCTGCCGCTTGGTGGAATGAAGGGAACTCAATATCTGCTTAAAGAAATCAGATACGAAAAAGGCGATGTACTTTTACTAATGAGTGATGGATTTGCAGAATTAAAAAATGAGAATAATGAGCAGTATGGTTATACAAGCGTGAAAGAGCAGTTCAGAGCAATCTCACACAAATCAGCTAATGAGATAATTGAAGAATTAAAAGATACTGCATCACAATGGTTGAACGAATCAGAACCTGATGATGATGTGACGTTTGTTGTAATAAAAATAAAGTAAAAATACGCAATACTAGCGTTTTTTTTGTAGAAAAAATTTTTGTATTTAGAACACGAAATTATATCAACTTTTAAGGATTGAATATGGAAATAAATGTTAAT
>JBGAWX010000285.1:0-4229 GCA_044227375.1 Saprospiraceae bacterium | reverse complement strand
ACTCAATGAAGTATTAAACAATCCGATTCAAAAATATCCGTCAGAGAAGATTCAGGTTTATCCAAATCCATTTGGTGGAACGCTCAATGTTCATGGAATCTCGGAAGCAGATCAGGTTCAGATCAGGATGATCAATCTGTTAGGTAAAGAACTTTATTGTGAAACTATAAGCGTTGTCAATAGGCAATATCATGCGGTTTTGAATTTCGACAATTTGCATGATGGAACATATTTGATCAACTTGTACAGTACGAAAGATAACATCACCAAGACGGTATTCCTTTCAAAATAGAATCTCCGGCTCAGCTACAAAGGCCTTGGATTTTTTTATATCATCCAGGAGGGATTCAAAGGATTTCAGACAGTAGTCATTCGCATGTCGGATGCAATAAATATTGTTTAATACTCAACTCATAAACAAACAGGAAGTTTATGCGATTTCTATAGTTTTGTTATTCAATTAATCCGGTAAGAGAAGATGAAGATTCTCAAATGCCTATTTTTTATTAGTTGCTTGGTTTTTATATCCAGGCTTAATAGTCAATGGTGTTGCCTGGATTCTACATTGATGATACAAGATGAATCAACAGTTAATTTGAGATTGCTGATCACCGGAGCATTTAATAATGATCTTGCTTCCGCATCTCAAGGCCTCTGTGGAGTGAGAATTAAATTTGATCATCAATTTATCGGAGATTTGACTGTTGATTTAATTTCTCCTTCGGGTCAACGCGTCAGACTAATAGGACCTATAGGAAATTCCGGTATCAGCAGTTTTTCAAAATGGTTTGTGAGTTTTGTTCCTTGTTCCTCAACAGCAGTTCCTGATCCGGGCTTTAAGAAGAAATGGGACAATATTCAATCATGGGGAATTTTAGGCAAGTTTTATAATGGCACCTATTATCCGCAAAGCGGTTGTCTTGAGGATTTTAATTTGGGGACGGTCGATGGATTGTGGACATTATCCATTGGTGATGATAAAAAGTTTTATCAGGGAAAAATTGAAAGTTTCTGTTTGTTGTTTTGCGATCAAACGGGTATCAATTGTGAAGATTGCAGTCCCAATGGAGGGTTGTTTGCAAATACGAATTTAAACTATTGCTTAGGGGATTCCAGATTAGCGGAAATAGATACTGTAACATTTCCGATTTTTACTCCTGACACGGGTTATGCCTATAGATATATCGTTTCTCTAAATGACACGATTCTTCAAATAAAAGACAAACCGGACCTAAGTCTGTTTCCTGTTGGGAATTACATCATCTGTGGGGTTTCTTATTTGAAGCCGGACAGCATTAAACTGCCGGTCGTTGGACAGTTGCTCACGGATTTCAAAAATGCTTTGGTGCTAAATCAAATTGGATTCTGTGGTGAGTTGTCAAAAAATTGTTTAGAGCTCAATGTTCATCCCGATTATAATGGCATAGTTCAGCAAGTCAGTTTGTGTAAAGGAGACAGCATCCGCGTTGGGAATACATTCTATAATCAATCTGGAGTTTACAATATTTCCTTAACATCTGCTTTTGGTTGTGATTCAATCATTGAACTTCATCTTGATGTTATCGATTTAAAAATCAATGCTGCAGCAATTGATACATTGGATTGTCAAAAGAAAAAAGTAAGTATTGATCTGACGAATTCATTAAAAACGAATAATACAGCAATACAATGGAGTACATTCGATGGCAACTTTAGTGATCTTTCTAATCCTCTTATTCCTGTTGTTGATAAAGAAGGAACTTATAAAGTGATTTTCTCTGATGCAACTTGCCTGGATTCAGCAGAATTCACAGTTTACAAAAAAGAGGATATTCCTGATTTGTTGGTCTCAGCGGATACCATTGATTGTTTTAATCAGGTGGTGAATGTCAATGCAAGCAGTAATGTGCTCAATCCAACGTACAGATGGTCAAATGGGAGTGTGGATATGGGGGTAGATTCGACGATTCGTGTTAATCAACCCGGATTGTATTATGTAACGATTACAGATGAGAATGGCTGTACAAACTTTAGTTCAATAGAAGTAAATGCTGACACAAGCGAAGCGAAGTTGATGCTTGATGCAGGGATATTGAGTTGCAGAGATACTCTTACCACTCTCAGGTATACTGCGGACAGACACATTATTGATTTATTATGGGTAGGTCCTGATCAATTCATGAGTACAGATAGTGTACCGATAGTTGGTAAACCTGGAAATTATCAGTTGACAGTTCAAGCGGAGAATGGATGTGTTTCTACCGAAATTATTTTGGTGCAATCCATAGCTACCATTCCGGATTATACGGTCAATCCCGATACTATTAATTGCATGAATCATGGCATGATATTGCTCAATGCAAGTACAAATTCAATTTTGGACAGCATTGCCTATACTTCTCCTTCTGGTGTGATCAGTCGCGATTTGATGCCGATACTTTCTGAATCCGGAAGATATCTAATACACATTGTGGATACAGCAGGATGTGTACTTGATACATTTGTCGATATCCAAATCGATACGGGTACTGCACGGTTTTTACTCAGCACCAAGTTGTTGGATTGTGCAAATGACAGTGTTCAGTTGCTGTTAAAGTATACATCAACAGATACCATCAACACCATTTTATGGACAGGTCCTCCCGGTTTTAACACAAACACGCAGAGTCCTTTTGCTAAAGAAGTTGGATTGTATACCGTTGTCGTAACTTCTTCCAATGGTTGTTCGATTCAGGATACAATCACCGTGATGCAGGATTCGCAAAAACCAATTATTCAATTGAGTGCAGATACATTGGATTGCAAAGTATTTGATGTCATTATAAATGCAAGTGTTCAAGATATAGTCCGGTTTGAATGGTCCGGTCCTAATGGGTTTTCATCATTTATTGAAGATCCTGTAGTGCGTGATTCCGGAATCTATAAGTTAGTTGTAACCGCTTCTAATGGATGTACATCGGAAAAAACAATAGCCATTATTGCTGACCGGAATTCACCGATTCGATCTCTAATTGGAAATTCATTCAACTGTAAAACAGATTCTGTTTTGTTGAAACTGGTAAGTGAAGGTGTTTTGGATTCAATCCGTTGGAATGGTCCTGGATTGTTTAAATCAACAATGGATTCATTTTACATTCACAATGCCGGTGTTTATCAGGTGTTCGCGATCGGTAAGAATGGTTGTGTGGATTCCAATTCAATCATTATTGGTTATGATACACTAACACCAATATTTACACTAAGTGCCGATACTCTGAGTTGTCGGAAGCCTGTGGCTGTTGTTTCTGCTTTCACATTGGATACTTCACTAGCTTACGGATGGTTGACTCCTGGCGGGGATACGTTGTCATCAAAAGATATTTCAGTAGTTGAGCCAGGCTGGTATACTTTGACCGCAACCGCTCAAAACGGATGTTCACTTCAAGATTCCATTGAAGTGATTGACAAAAGAATGAATCCGGATTTTCGATTTTTAGCAGACAGCATTATTTGTTCGGATTCTATAGCTGAGTTGAGTATAGTGACCAATGATTTCAATATCAGATATCAATGGTCCGGCCCCAAAGGATTCAACTCAATGGATTCTGTTGTTCAGGTCACTGTTCCGGGCTGGTATCATTATACTGTTATAAATGCATTTAATTGCATCGTGTCCGATTCGTTTTTAGTGAATGAATATTTGAAACATCCGCGGGTTTCGTTTTCCGATACAGTTTTTAATTGTTTGACAATATCCAATCCCGTTTTAAATGCTACTTTGATTGATTCACTGGAATTATTTGAATGGGTTCATCCCAATGGAGCCCCGGATCCAAACAGAAGCATTTTGGCTAATCGAGCCGGTAAATATCTTTTCAGAGGAGAGAATGTTTTTGGTTGCATAATTGACACCAGCTTTAATGTTGTATTTGATACCTTGACTCCAATGGTAAATAACATTTCTATTGATAGTTTAACATGCAGCATAGTCAGGGTGGTGCCTTTAGTGGAAACTATTCCTGGTGGAATGGATTATAACTGGAAGGGTCCGGGAAATTTTTCATCGCAATTTTCAAATCCAATACTCACGGTCGCGGGCAATTACTCAGTAACAATAACCGCTGCAAATTTTTGTGTAACAGATACAGTGATCACTTTAGTAGCCGACACATTGCCACCAAAAATTAATGCCATCGGTGGTGAAATTGATTGTAGTAATCTCAATGTAAAACTTGACATAGTGACTAATGATTCGCTGGATTCTGTAACAT
>JBGAWX010000284.1:0-4237 GCA_044227375.1 Saprospiraceae bacterium | reverse complement strand
TTAACTATGTATGCTTGGAATTATTCCGTTTGGACAGATCTCGAAATTTGTTTGCGTGACTTTCAAAAGTTAGATCAAAAATAAATGGATCCATTAATTACCAATATTGCTAACAGGTCGGAATCGATTTTCGAAGAACTGGTTTCCATAAGAAGGCATTTCCACAAGCATCCTGAATTGTCATTTCAGGAAGAACATACATCTAAAAAAATACAAGACATTTTATCCAAGTATGGCATATCATTTACCACTGGTTGGTGTAAGCATGGAATCATTGGGTTGATCGAAGGGAATAAACCGGATTCCAGAATTATTGCGCTAAGGGCTGATATGGATGCTTTACCGATAGTGGAAACAAATGATGTAGAATATAAATCTTCTCGTCCCGGAATAATGCATGCATGTGGTCATGATGTACACATGACCAGTCTCCTTGGTACACTGATGATATTAAATGAGTTGCGTGATCAATTTGAAGGCACGGTGAAATTTATATTTCAACCTGCGGAGGAAAAATTGCCAGGGGGAGCAAAGATTTTAATTGAAGAAGGAGTGTTGAGAAATCCAACTCCGGATGTGATACTTGGTCAGCATGTTCAACCCGGTATGCCCGTTGGTCAAATCGGTTTATCGGGTGGAGCATTCATGGCTTCATGTGATGAACTTTATATTACCATCAAGGGGAAAGGTGGGCATGCGGCACAATCTCATCTTTGTGTCGATCCAATATTTGTCAGTTCTCAAATCATTAATGCTTTACAGGAATTAATCAGCCGGGAAAAGCCGGCATCAATTCCATCAGTTCTTAGTATTGGAAAAATCTGGTCTGTTGGAGGTGCAACAAACATCATTCCTGATGAAGTGAAGCTGGAGGGAACATTCAGATCGCTTGATGAACATTGGAGAGCACTAGCACTAAAAAGAATTCGGGAAGTATGCTCAGGGGTCTGCTCATCATATCGGGCTACCTGCGAAATTGATATTCAAAATGGTTATCCATGTTTGTTGAATGATTCAGATAAGACATCCGATTTAATAAAGTTGGCGAAATCCTATTTGGGTGAGGAGAATGTAAAATATCTTGAACCCAGGTTGACCTCAGAAGATTTCGCATACTATACACATCAAATTCCCGCGGTATTCTACCGTCTTGGGGTGGGGGATGTGCCCGGAGTGCATACTTCTAACTTTGATATACAGGAATCTTCTTTAAAATTTTCAAGTGGTTTAATGGCTTACCTTGCCATGAAGATGTAATGCAACTTCAATGTTTCAATATGTATCTCAAGAATTTACATAATTGATTTTTTTAATGTATCGGTTTCAGCATTCCAGATAGAATAAAAAATCCTGCACCTCATATAAATTATTTAGTTGATTTGTAAGTAAATATCGACCAGAGTATTATTTTTGTATTCTCAAGAGATTGGTAAATCAAACATTTGTCTAAATTCATTCATGGCCAGAATTTTAATTGTTGATGACGAACAGGCAATACGAAGAGCCCTGCGAGATATTTTAGTACAAGAAAAATATGAAGTCGATGAGGCTCTTGATGGTCTTGACTGTTTAGTTAAGTTGAAGCAGAAAGACTACGATATCATCATTCTTGATATCAAGATGCCTAAAATGGATGACATGGAAGCCCTTGATAAAATTCAATTGATGGCTCCTGATACTCCAGTAGTGATGATCAGTGGTCATGCTACGATTGATACTGCAGTGGAAGCAGTTAAAAAAGGTGCTTTTGATTTTATTTCGAAACCTCCGGATCTCAACCGGCTTTTAATTACTATTCGAAATGCTATTGACAAATCTTCACTGATCACCGAAAAGAAAGTACTTCAAAAGAAAGTATCCAAGATCAAGATTCAGGAAATCGTAGGCGAGTCAAAACATATCATCAAGGTTAGAGAAACCATTGATCTCGTCGCTCCAACCGAGGCCAGAATTTTGATAACAGGTCCTAATGGAACTGGAAAGGAATTGGTGGCAAGATGGATTCATGAAAAAAGCAATCGCAATACGGGAAGTATCGTCGAAGTAAATTGTGCAGCAATTCCTTCTGAACTTATAGAAAGCGAATTATTCGGTCACGAAAAAGGTTCTTTCACATCCGCTGTCAAACAACGCATCGGCAAGTTTGAATTAGCAAATGGTGGGACGCTGTTTCTAGATGAAGTTGGAGATATGAGTTTGTCTGCTCAGGCAAAAGTACTCAGAGCATTGCAGGAGAGTAAGATTACAAGAGTTGGTGGAGATAAAGAAATTCCTGTGGATGTACGGGTTGTTGCTGCCACCAACAAAGATTTGAGAGAAGAAATTGCAAGAGGACGATTCCGAGAAGACTTATACCATAGATTGGCGGTCATCATCATTGAAGTACCTTCATTGAATGATCGTATTGATGACATTCCAATTCTGGTTGATTATTTTGTCGAGCACATATGCTACGAATACGGAATGGCAGTAAAGAAAGTGGATGACTCTGCTATTGAAGAGTTGCAGAAATACAACTGGACAGGGAACATACGTGAATTGAGAAATGTAATCGAGCGACTTATCATTTTATCAAAAAATAAAATTGGGCGGAAAGAAATTCTCGATTATGTCATTCCGGCCAGTCAGAGAAATTTCAGATTTAAAGAGTTGTTTGACCAGTTTGATAATGTGCAGGAATTGAATGACTTTATCAAAAAAGAATTTGCTGCGTTTAAAATGCTTGTCTGAAATCAGGCGGTAAGCTCCCGCAATTCAGCGGTACAAGTTCCGGCTAATAGGCTATAGAAAAATTACAATCGGCATTAGAGAATCTGTAAAGTGCAAATGGAAAAACTCCAATTCTCAATTCCTTAATTCTTGTCATTATTGAACTTCATCTTATCATTTAATGAATTAAGCAATTCCATTGAAATTCAATTATAGTTTAACAAACACTCAAGCTTAAAAGCCTAAAACCTACAGACGTTCGTTTATGAAAACACAAAAACAATGGTCGCAATTAAAGGGTGAGAACAGTTGGACCATGTTTAAAGTACTTGCTGAATTTGTTGATGGATTCGAAACCCTAAACCGAATTGGTCCATGTGTTGCTATCTTCGGTTCAGCACGAGTGAGGCCGGATCATCCGCATTATCAATTGTCTACAAGAATTGCAGCACGATTGACGGAAGAGGGATTTGGAATTATCACCGGAGGAGGACCTGGCGTTATGGAAGCAGCTAATAAAGGAGCTTTTGAGAGCAAAGGAGTATCCGTGGGATTGAATATTCAACTTCCGTATGAGCAATCCACAAACAAGTATATTGATCAGGACAAGAATATGCGATATCATTTCTTTTTTGTGAGAAAAGTGATGTTCGTAAAATATTCGCAGGCATTTATTGCCATGCCGGGTGGAATGGGAACACTGGATGAATTGTTTGAAGTTTTGACGCTGATTCAAACAGGTAAAATCAATAGGGTACCTGTTATTTTGGTCGGTACTGAATTTTGGGCCCCGCTTAAGCATTGGATTTCCCAAACTATGATTCAACAATATCAATATGTGAGTCCGGAAGATTTTGAGATGATGCCTGTTGTGGATACACCAGATCAAGTCGTCAAATTAATTCTTGATTTCTATGAAGGTGAGACATCCAAGGGATTGCGTCCAACATTTGAATTATAGTGTTGATTAATCAAATAGAGTATTTATTGATAAAATTTATTACTGCTTCTTTGATTCGATTTCTTAATATTCTGGTTGCAGCTAATCTGTCTGCATAACTCCCCATGAATTTAGATGGATCATCAAATGACCAATTTATTTTTTCATTCAATCCTGGAAAAACAGGACAACGTTCTGATGCTTCCTTGTCGCAAACGGTAACTACAAAATCAAATCGGTTTCCTTTTTTATACAGATCAAAAACATCTTTTGTTGGGTTTTGTGAGATATCAATCCCATCCTCTTTCATGACTTCAATGGCTAAAGGATTTAATGTTCCGGGCTCCAGTCCGGCACTTTCCGCAATAAAAAGATCTTTGCCATATTTTTTAAGATATGCTTCAGCCATTTGACTTCTCGCACTGTTGTGTATGCACAGAAATAATATTTTTATTTTATTCATGAAAAAATTATCTTGTATCTACTGAATTTTTTAAGTTTACAGTTTACAGTTTACAGTTTACAGTTTACAGCTTAAAGCCTCTATTTGAAACTGGTATTTTTATCACAGAATTCCTCCTTTTTCTT
>JBGAWX010000283.1:0-4251 GCA_044227375.1 Saprospiraceae bacterium | reverse complement strand
GGAGGTATTGGGCAGATACAACCCGGAAGAAGCCAGGGGATGCGTTCAAATGATTGAAGAAATGTAACTGTAGTAAGGGTTATTTTGATTCTTAACTTTTCCCTTTTTCTTTATTTCAGAAATCCTTCTGTAATCCAGTCAGCAAGTAATTGACGGTTTTTAGGATAGAGAATTCGTTTGCGGTCTTCAGGGTTGTGTATGTTTGCAAGCTCGATAAAAATTGGTTCGGGTTCAGAATGTCTCACGACGTATAATGGGCGTGAACTTACAGTACCACTGTATTCCTGGTCTTTTCTGTACATTTGATATTTATCTTCAAATACTTTTTGGATATCAATCGCTTTATTTTTACTCATTTCGCTTTCTGATTGATAATAAAAAAACACATCCTGACGACTTTCTTCACTTTGAGCATCGATATGCAATGAAACCATCCACTGTTTTTTAATACCTTTCTTTTTATGTTTGGAGTATAACTTATTCACTTTTGAAATGCCTTGTTTTAAGCGCTTCTTCTGATTCAAAGGGATATCACTGCCTCCAAAACTTTGTTCATCACAATCACAATCCAAGTATTTTTCATCCCGAATGCCGTCATTTTTATCCTGAACGATGACATAAACCGTTGCACCTTTTTCCATCAGATTTTTAGCCAATCTCAAACTTACATCATAAGCATATTCATCCTCGCAAATGGTATAATCACCATCGACATTTTTTGCCATTGCACCGGGATCTGGACCTCCGTGGCCCGGGACGATATAGAAAACTTCATTCGCAAGTTCATTTGAACTCAAGGTTACATTTTCATACTTATCTCCAAAATAGGGCACAGACAATGATTTTGAAGAAACTTTCGTCGCAAGATTTGATGTGGACGAAGTCAATTCTGTCTTCTCTTCCAGAGTCATAATTTCTCTTGCAGTCAATTTGCGTTCTGCAACCAAAACCGGTTTTAATGTCGTCATCGAGGCCACTAAGATTTGTTTTCTGGCATCTTCTTTCTTTTGTATGGTTGCGCTTGGCTTTACATTATTCTTTACCAATGTTGCATTCATTGCGGTGTTGTCCCACTTGTATTGATTTGTTATTGTCAGGGGAACCCATATTTTTTTATCTTGTTTAAAACTTTGTTTTTTGACATCTGATTTTATTAAAGACCGATTGTAATCTTCAATTTGTCTGGCTTTTGAAAGATCTTTTAATCCTACGCTGCTTCGAATGCTGTTGCCATCAAATTCATACACGGAAAGAGGAAGTTTATAAATCTGGTTTTTTACCAAAGATTCATTTTTAGTGAGGGCGTTGATTTTATAAAACAAGTCCAGATTGGTTTTATTATCGAGCAGTTTATAACGTCTCAACAGACCATAGACTCCCTGACCTGATTTAGCTTTGATGGTTAGAAAGGATTTTGATTTATTGGGAATCGGACCTGCAAAGGCGATTAAAACGCCAAGCATGATGCTACCTGTTAAGTATAACCGTAATGCCATATGTCGATTTAGCCAACAAATATATTACAATATTTCATAATTTATATAGTATTGATATGCAATTATTTGTATTATCTAAGTTCAAGTATGCTAACTTCCTGAAAATCAAGGCTTATTTTCGGCCATTATTTGACAAATGATAAGATCACTTTTCCATAAAGAATTGCTCTTTGAATGGCGCAGTCTATTTCAACTTGGAGGGTTAATCAGCTTCCTCATTGGTGTCAGTTACCTGGTTTACTTTTTTGCAGGTGAATTATCGACCAGAATTTGGAACCTGATGTATTGGATCATCTTTCTCTTTCTAACTTTTTTTGCTGCTTCCAGAAGTTATGAAGAAGACAATACCCGGTATAAAATATATACTTACCAATTGAGTTCTCCACTTCAATTATTCATTGCAAAAGCAAGCTATCTGTTTTTCATACTGTTTGTTTTCGGATTTTTGTTATTGGTCATTTTTAATACCTGGATTCCTAAACCAAATTCTTTTAAGTGGACCTGGTTTTTGATATTAACTTTTGTCAGTCTGGGGTTTTCTTTATTGACTGCATTTACTTCATTCATTGCAAGTCATGGTCAGGTTAAGCAAATATTAATGGTGATCATCAGTTTGCCATTGTGTTTTCCATTAGTGGGCATGGCGTTTTCTTTGAGTTTGGATGTTTTAAATGGAGAATCGATGGATATCCTATTCAGAAAATTTTACCCATTATTGGCCATTGATCTGTTGGCCTTGGCATTAGTCACATTCCTTTTACCTTTGAGCTGGAAAAATTAATTCGATGACAGAAAGGCATTATTGGTGGAAAATTTTGGGAGTTGTTTTAATGCTTTTTGTTTTAGCCAAAGGTCTTTTGACCCCTTTAAAACATGGAATCCGTGATGTCATTCCGGATCGGGTAAATGCAGGCAGAGAAACTACCTTTAAAATTCATTCTTACAACGCAAGGTATTTGGAGTCAGCAAAAGACATTATCGTTTATTTAAAACATGTACCGGATACTAGGCAAAAGGGAACCGAAGACTATCTGATTCAGTCTTCAAAAATTGATGTTTTTGATGATAATCATATCGATGCAACATTTCAATTGCCGGCTCATCTTCCCGATTCAAGAAAGCTTGCATTGTTTACCTTGATTATTGATGATCCTATTGTTGGTGCTGCGGCCATTCCATCCAAGATCATCATACTACAAGACTCTGTGGATTTGCAAGCGGGAATATCACAATGGTCACTTCTTAAAAAACCCCAATTTCATTTTGCAAATAAATACCATTTCCCATATCGTAATATTCTGGTTGAAACCATTAGAAATACATTTTTCCATGTTTCATTATGGTTTGCTATGTTTCTCATGTTTGGCATGTCTGTGTATCACAGCATTCGGTTTTTAAAATCAAATGATCCTGATGCTGATCTTCGATCATTTGCACTGGTGAGAACGGGGCTTTTGTTTGGCATACTGGGTTGTCTCACAGGTTCACTTTGGGCAAGATATACCTGGGAAACTTGGTGGACTACAGATATTAAATTGAATATGGCGGCTTTGACTATTCTCATTTATTTATCCTACCTGGTATTAAGAGCTGCAATAGAAGACAGAGACAGAAAGGCCCGTATAGCGGCTGCATATAATATTTTTGCTTTAGTTGCGGTAATCCCGTTGATTTTTGTATTGCCGCGTTTGACGGATAGTCTGCATCCCGGAAATGGCGGGAATCCTGCAATAGGGGCAGATGACATGGATAATTCGCTAAGAATGATATTCTATCCGGCTGTACTGGCTTTTATGTTAATTGGCCTTTGGATGGCGAGTTTATTATACCGGTATGATTGTTTGAAAAGTCGTTTGGATGAAAAGGAAAATAATTAAATCACAGTCTAAAAGATTGAATTTGAAACTTATCGGTATACGAATCGTTGATTGTCCGGATATTTAATTTAATAATGACATATCAATTTGTTTTTATAATTTAATAAATAAGCGCAATTTCGCAACGAATTTATGACTCTCATTTTATTATTAATTTACAAGCTTGGCGGATCCCTTCTTCTCCTAAGTGCCATCAATGAACCAGGAGATTTTATGAGAGAAACCGGTAAGATTCATGTAGTCTACGGAGTAATCACAATTGTTTTTATAGGAATCACTTTATTTCTGGTTTATCTGGAAAGAAAGATCTCCAGAATCGAAAAAAGAATGAACCATGACCAAATCAAGTAACAGTACTTTTCTTGAAAGTGTAAATCGCAATTTTGATAAAGCAGCCAAATATACTGAGGTATCAAAAGGCGTACTCGAACAAATTAAAGCATGCAATGCCGTTTATGAAATGAAGTTTCCTGTTCGAATCGGGAATAACATTCAGGTAATTCAAGCTTTCAGAGCACAACACAGTCATCACCGATTGCCGACAAAAGGTGGAATTCGGTATAATGAGCATGTGGACAAGGAGGAAGTGGAAGCGCTGGCAGCATTGATGACTTACAAGTGTGCAATTGTTGACGTACCCTTTGGTGGTGCTAAGGGAGGAGTAAAAATCAACCCTAAAGATTATACAGAGGACCAATTGGAACGAATCACCAGAAGATATACAACGGAACTCATTCGTAAAAACTTTATCGGACCGGGAATTGATGTCCCGGCGCCTGACTATGGAACCGGTCCAAGAGAAATGGCCTGGATTTATGATACATATCTGACATTCAAAGGAGGCGATATTGATGCGGCAGGTTGTGTAACCGGTAAAC
>JBGAWX010000282.1:0-4253 GCA_044227375.1 Saprospiraceae bacterium | reverse complement strand
TACGGCCTTGATCAAAATACTTATGAAAGAATAAAACCATTGGTAAAAATTATACCGACAAAGGCCACGACGCAAATCAAAAGCAATTATACTGAATCAGGCAAAAAAGCAGTCAATATTAATTCCGCTATAGCTGAAGACCTAATCCCGCTGCCCGGCATAGGTGAAAAACTGGCAAACCGGATTATAAAATACAGAAATCTGTTGGGAGGATTTACAAATAAATCACAGCTAAAAGAAATTTATGGGCTCCAGGATTCAAGCATTCAAAAGTTTCAGGATTTCATTTCCTTAGGAAACGAAATAAAAAAAATCAATCTGAATACGATCCCTTGCGATTCATTAAAAAAACATCCCTATTTCTCAAATGGTAAAGCAAGGGTAATTTGTGAATACAGGAAACAACATCCCAAGATCCAAACGCTTAATGATCTCTATCACATTGAAGCTTTAGATTCAAACTGGATATCAAGGATTAAGGACTATCTGAATTTTGAGTAGACGGAATACTCTATAAATTTCTTAGATCTGATTCAATGATAGACGGATCAAGTGGTCAACTCAAATTGTCAGAAAAGGCAAGAGTGCCTGTACATTTTGAACAGAACCTATAATTGCTGAAGAGCGCTGATGAAGAGATGTTACCGGTACTTCCATAATTCGCTTTCCCGATTCATTTAAACTAATCCCTCCAGCTTGTTCGACAACGAAACTCATCGGATTGCATTCATACAATATTCTCAATTTTCCTTCCGGATTTTTTGTCGTTAAAGGATATAAAAAAATTCCTCCCAAACATAATGTGCGATGAACATCCGCAACCATCGAACCTACATATCGCAACATCATATTGCCTTCAGAACAGTGATCTATAAACTTTTGAATTCCTGAATTAAATTGTTTGTAATATCCCTGATTAATTGAATAATTATTTCCAATAGAAGGAATCTTCATTTCTTTATGACTCAGGCAAAATTCTCCGATTCCACGGTCATAGGTAAAACCATTGACTCCAGTGCCTGAGGTGTAGACCAACATTGTTGAAGTGCCGTATAAAACATATCCTGAAGCGACGAGTTCAGTGCCCGGCTGAAGAAAATCTGCAAGTTGAAGAGCATCATTCTCGTCTGATAATCGTTTGTAAATTCCGAATATCGTACCGACGCTAATATTAACATCGATATTTGATGAGCCATCAAGTGGATCGATCACTACGACATATTTATTTTTGTGTTGAATCTCCCCTTTGAATGAAATGAATTCATCCAATTCTTCTGAAGCGACCCCAGCACACAATCCGGAATTCTTCAGATATTCAATCATTAACTCGTTAGCATAGATATCGAGTTTTTGAACTGTATCTCCGGAAGAATTAATATTGCCATCATGACCTAATATTTCCATAAGGCCCGCTTTGTTGACCACCCTATTGACGATTTTTGCCGCGATGCCAATATGCCTTAACAAGCCTGTAAATTCACCTGATGCTTTATTTTGAGAAGACTGATTCTGTACAATAAATTCATCCAACGTTATCCTTCTGTTCATCGGTCCGATTTAGCCGCAAAGGTATGAAAATTCAAGGCCATGAAATACAAGGATTCTAACTTAGCTTTGCCCTGAAATTAACTGCTTGAAACATTTATTTACACTCAACCGCTATTTTTTAAAGTACCGAAACAAACTGTTGTTGGGAATTCTTTTTGTCATCCTGTCCAATGTATTCAGGGTATTGCAACCCCAGGCCATCCGAGAAGCATTAAACCGGATCATAGAATACATTAAAACCGATCGAAGCGACTTGAATGCTGAATTATTGAGTCGGGAATTGATGAAATTCGGACTTTACATTTTTGGATTCGCCTTACTGATGGGTCTGTTTATGTTTATGATGCGGCAAACCATTATTGTAATGTCGAGATTGATCGAATACGATTTGAGAAAAGAAATTTTTGCACATTATCTGAAACTGGATATTGGTTTTTACAAGCGAAATAAAACAGGGGATCTGATGTCCAGGATAACGGAAGACGTCAATAAAGTCAGAATGTATCTCGGACCTGCACTACTCTATGGAATCAATCTGATAAGTCTTGTAGTTATCGTGATATTTACCATGTTCAAAGTGAATTTCATGTTATCCGTTTACACTTTATTGCCCTTACCGGTATTGTCATTTATCATTTATTGGGTTAGCAATAAAATTAATAAGAAAAGTGAACTCATTCAGAAGCAACTGGCGAAACTGACTACAATCAGTCAGGAATCGTTTAGTGGAATCCGGATTATTAAATCTTATGCCACCGAAAAATTTTGGAAAAAAGATTTGGAGCGAAATGCCGCAACGTACAAAGATTTGTACCTGGGATTGTCCAGAATAGATGCTCTTTTTTTTCCTTCGATGCTTTTGCTGATTGGATTAAGCACCTTGATTACAATTTACGTTGGCGGTTTAAACGTATACAACGGCACTGTTACGGCGGGAAACATTGCTGAATTTGTCATTTATGTAAACATGTTGACCTGGCCGGTATCAGCATTGGGTTGGTGTGTCTCTATAATTCAACAGGCTGAAGCCTCGCAAAAGAGAATTAATGATTTTATACAAACAAAACCAGAAATTTCATCTACTCAACAACCCTTGCCAATTGGCCTCAATCCGGATATACGATTTGAACACGTTTCGTTTACATTTCCGGAATCCGGCATCCCGGCGATCAAGGATCTGAATCTGGATATTCCATTTGGATCTAAAGTAGCAATAGTGGGTAAAACGGCTTCTGGCAAATCTACAATTGCCGAATTACTATTGAGAATGTATGATCCGGAGGCAGGATCAATTACCATCGGAGGAACGAATCTTAAAGACATTAGCCTGCAAGACCTTAGAAATTATATTGCCTATGTGCCCCAGGATGTGTTCTTATTTTCAGACAGCATTGAAGCAAACATTTCCTTTGGATTAGCTACCCAAAATTCTGATATAGTAAAAATCGCCAGCCAAACAGCAGCTGTTGACCATTCTGGATGATTGTTTTTCTGCAGTCGATTCAGAAACCGAGCAAGCAATTATCGAGCAATTGCTTTCCAGCCTGAAAGGTAAAACGCTTGTATTTATTACCCAAAGGCTTAGGCAAACACAATACATGGATTCGATAGTGGTTTTAGATCACGGCAAACAGATTCAGTCCGGAAGCTATCAAAAATTGCTCAAGGAAGAAGGTTTGTTTAGTCATTTGCATGACATTGAAAATAAGGCCCACTATTGATTTTCTTATAAATTCTATTATTTTTACATAAATATTAATTAAAACCCTGTCCTGTGGAAAGCGAGAAACATATTGAAAACATTTTTTCAAAAAAGCTGCGTGCCGGCAAAAGACGAACCTATTTTTTTGACATTCGTAAAACCAAATCCAACGATTTTTTCATCTCCATAACAGAAAGCACCCGGAAATTTAATGGGGATGGATATGAGCGTCATAAGATTTTTGTCTACAAGGAAGACTTTAACCGTTTTCTTGAAAATTTACAGGAAGTGGTTAATGAAATTAAGACAAATTATTTACCCGATTTTGACTATGAAGCCTTTTCAAAAAGGGATGAAGAATGGGAAAATTCCAAGTCTGAAAACAAAGATGCCGACAAAGAGGATAATATCAGTTGGTAACCTTTATCTAGACAACCACTTGTACACCCAGTAACAAATATTAATAAGCAGACTTATTAATACCATTGTGGTAATCGGAAAATAAATCCTGATGTTTCCATATTCCCACTTCAAATCACCAGGTAAATTGCCAATCCAACCTAAATGATTTTTGAATACCATCCATATAATTCCGATGGCTATAAGTATGAGTCCTATAAGAATGATGAGTCTTCCGGTCTCCATGACGCCTTAATTTGACTTCGCTTCAAATCCCTAATTAGGGAAGCACCACTTGATCATTTTACTTTCGCAATTAATGAATAGAATTTGCGAATTATTCAATTTGTTTAAAGCAATTTCAGATTCACAGGATCGCAATACCCGCCTTCCAAGAAGATCAAAAATGGTGATTGCTTTGTGTTCAGGATTGCTTATTTTAGAATCCATAATGAACAATGGTTCCGGGCTATTATAATCTATCGCATTGAAGTCGCTTATGACTTCATGATGATCAAATAGATGTGCTTTGATTCTGTAGTAATAAATTCCAGTGGTAAGCAATTGATCGAGATATACCATGCGCTGTTTAACAGTTCCGATC
>JBGAWX010000281.1:0-4285 GCA_044227375.1 Saprospiraceae bacterium | reverse complement strand
CTGGTAGATAAGATTTTACATCAAACCAAGCTCTTCAGAGACAATCAGGAAACTGGCGAGCTCATACTCGACAATAATGAACTTGAAAGAGAACGCGGGATCACCATCCTGGCAAAGAATGTCTCAGTGAACTATAAGGATATTAAAATCAATATTATTGATACTCCCGGTCACGCGGACTTCGGTGGCGAGGTAGAGCGGGTATTGAATATGGCGGATGGTGTATTGCTTTTAGTGGATGCTTTCGAAGGACCGATGCCTCAAACCCGTTTTGTGCTTCAAAAAGCATTAAGCCTGGGTAAGAAACCCATAGTTGTAATAAACAAAGTGGATAAACCAAATTGCCGTCCTGAAGAAGTGCATGACCATGTGTTCGAACTATTCTTCAACCTCGAAGCGAATGACGACCAATTAAATTTTCCAACCATATACGGTTCTTCTAAACAAGGCTGGATGAGTACAGATTGGAGGAAGCCTACAGAAGATATTACCCCTTTACTGGACGCTATTATTGAATTTATAAAACCACCGGTCATTCCAGAAGGAAATCTTCAGATGATGATTAGCAGTTTGGATTATTCCAAATATATCGGAAGAATTGCAATCGGCCGGATATTAAGAGACAGTATCAAAATCAATCAACCTGTTTCTTTGGTGAAGCGCGATGGTAGTATATTAAAATCGAGAATTAAAGAACTTTACACTTTCGAAGGTTTGGGCAAGAAAAAAGTGGAAATTGCAGAAGCCGGTGATATTTGTGCAGTTTTCGGACTCGAAGATTTTGAAATTGGTGACACCATTGCAGATTTTGAAAATCCGGAAGGACTTACTCCTATTCAAGTTGATGAACCAACGATCTCCATGTTATTTACGATTAATAATTCTCCATTCTTTGGAAAAGAAGGAAAATACGTAACCTCTAGACATATCCGAGAACGCCTTGAAAAAGAACTTGAGAAAAATCTGGCGATGCGAATAGAAGATACAGAATCACCTGATGCTATACTTGTGTATGGAAGAGGAATTCTCCATCTTGCCATTTTGATAGAAACTATGAGGAGAGAAGGTTATGAACTTCAAGTAGGTCAACCAAGAGTTATCATTAAAGAAATAAATGGCGTCAAAAACGAGCCAATAGAAGTAATGACGGTCGATGTACCTGATCAATATTCAGGAAGAGTAATCGAGTTGGTCAGTCAACGCAAAGGGGAGATGCTTGTCATGGAAACACGGGGTGATCTTATTCATATCGAATTTGAAATACCGTCAAGAGGGCTTATCGGACTTAGAAATATGTTATTGACTGTTTCTGCAGGTGAGGCTATCATTGCACATCGATTTAAAGAATACCAGGAATGGAGAGGAAATATTCCTGCCAGAACGAATGGCGTATTGGTTTCAAAATTGCCGGGAATGGCAACTGCATATTCTATAGCTTACTTACAAGATCGCGGCAGGTTTTTCATTGAACCAGGTGATCAGGTATATGTAGGACAAATTATTGGTGAACAAATTCGTCCAGGTGATTTGGTTGTAAATATTGTCGAAGGAAAAAAATTAACCAACATGCGTGCATCTGGTTCTGATGGAACAGTACATATTGTACCAAAAATAAATTTCTCCTTGGAAGAAGCACTTGAGTATATCCAGGAAGATGAATATGTTGAGACCACCCCAAAATCAATACGCATCAGAAAAATCATTCTCGACGAAAACGACCGCAAAAAAGCGCAACGAAAAGGAGAACTGGTCAACGCATAAGGTGGATTTTGCGGATAGGCTCGCAGACATTACAGGTCGTCGCTAATGCTTATAGATAAATCGGAGGTGTTCCTTTAAGAATCCCTGCATAAAGCTATCTCAATAAAGAAAGCTTTACTTCAAAATCATCCAAATACAATTCTTTTTTCTCAGGGTTCCAGACATAAATCTTCAAATTGCTTGAAGGCTTAATGTCGATTGCTTTAATAAGCACCGTAGATTCCGCTTCATTCCAAATGGAATAGGCTTTCACGTAATGATCGCAGGATTTGGATTCATAGATGTATGGCTTATCCTGTTCATCTAATGAAATGACAATTTTAGAATTTGAATTTTGATTTTCTAAAAATGCAAATTTAAACTGTATAAGCAATTGATCTTCTTTTTCTAATTGCATGCTGTCTAAAGGAAATTGAAAGGTGTAGGAATACTCTCCTACTTTATTAGAATAATCTCCGGTATTCTTTTTATCAGTTGCCACATCCTTGATATTCAAAATGGACTGTTGCTCTTTTTCAAATCCGGTTTTGAAGTCAACAATAGCCTTGGGCGATTTTAATTTACTCAATTTATAAATTTCCATGTGCAAGGCTTCGCTCTTAAAAATCCTTTGGCTTGAATCCATATGGAGCGCATAATAAGGAAGATCCTGTTGGTTCAGATTGGACAGTTGTTGAGTGTAAGAATTTAACAGAATAAATTTTTCTTTATTCAAATCCAAAGTATCCGCCTGAAATGCATCAAATTTTAAAAACCTCACATTGCTATTTAAACCAAAAGCATTCCAATACTCCCCTAACCTGCTTTGCACAGCATCGGTAATGATATAGGCATTTTTGTTTTGAGAAATAAACTGATCCATCACCACTTGTTTTTGCTTTTTATAATTGACTTCGTTTGCATAACGGATACTGTCACACAATTTCAAACTCAATACCATCACAAACGCGAATGGAAAAAGCGTAATGAAAAAATGATTCTTCTCCAGATAATGCTTCAATACAAACAAGATCAACATGGGTAAATAGAGAAATTGAAATTCAAGTTGGGAATTCATGTAAGAAATTGCCGTCAATACCAATAACAATATGATGACCCCTTTACTGAACGTAGTATTATTCAAATCCTCCTTAATAATCATCGAAATCGCCACTGCTGAAATTGGAACTAAAAACATGTAATGCCTGGGATCAAGACATAGCGGATTATAACTTGTCATTGAGGCACTCATAAAATTGGAAGATAACAACAGCATGATAACGCAAACTCCAAGAAAACTGAATCCATCATCGAATCTTAAAAAAGCTATATTCCGTTTTTGAATAAAACAAACAATTAAAATCCCGGGAGCTAAAAACAAACCGGTATTCACCAACATCATTAAAAACTGGTAGCTAATTCTTTTTAACAACACTTCAAGTGACTGTACATTATAACTGCAGCTGCTGAGATACGGATTTTCCAAAATGGCAGTAAACCGCTGCGTGGCAGACCCGGTGAGCATTGCCGTAATCCCGAAATAAATGACAAAAAGAACAATCGCAAACAGAAAAGCATATTTCCAAAACTTCAAATCGCGCTTTAGATAAACATCAACACTACATAAATAGGCCAATAGCGGCAATATCAAAAGCATGCTCTCTTTAGCCATAAAGCCAAACAAAAAAGAAGCCGACAAACCAAAAGCATTCCTGGTGACTCTATCTTGATGTGAAGAATATTTGTGAGAATGTATAAAATATATCGAAAGGATCATCGAGAGGTTTATGTATACATCCGGCATGATTTTATCTGAGTAATGCAAACTCCAACCATCGAATACGGTCAAACCCAATCCGAATATCAGTGACTTAAACCCGTAAGGTTTCAGCATGACAAATACCATCAGCAAACAGAATCCGCTGATCAGTAATGATGGAATTGCAGCACCAAAATCATTAATGCCAAAGAGTTTAAACGACAATGCTGTTAGAAACAATAATGGCCATCGGAATGAATAATGATCACTATAGTCCATGCTCCCATCCCATAATCCGGCAGCTAACTTAGCATAGTGCATGTCATCATAACCATAATGCCCGGTGTAAGCATACAGATGATGAATGATCAGAATGGAAATCGACGCAAGAAAGATTAATAGCTCAAAAATATTTTTTCGCTGGTAATGAAGCATCTGTTCTTGTATATTATTCTGTAAATATACAATGAGCACATTATAAACCCTACTTGTGAATGACGAATCGTTCAAACATTAAAAACGTATCGGAATAAGCAAAAAAATAGTTGCAATGAATGAATCAATGCAACTATTTTTTATGAATGCCTATACTTGTCTTGCTATTTCTTTATATATGCCATCTTCGAAAAATTCACTGCAAGGGTATCTCCGGTTTGCAGACCCTGGGCCGTTGCAAGATGATCAATTGTTTTGTTTCTATCTGATGAATAACTGATGCACAAATAAAGGCGCGGATACATTGGCCTGTTGGATTCATTAGAATAGGTATAAGGACTTAGGTTCAAA
>JBGAWX010000280.1:0-4295 GCA_044227375.1 Saprospiraceae bacterium | reverse complement strand
TAAGACAACTGAAAAAATTGAAGAGGCTATGGGTGGTGTTTTATTTATTGATGAGGCCTATTCATTGACAACCGGCATGCAAGGTCAATCCGATTATGGTGCTGAAGTAATTCAAACTTTGTTGAAGAGGATGGAGGATCAAAGAGGATTGTTTTATGTTTTTGTCGCTGGATATACAGAACCAATGGAGCAATTTTTAAAATCCAATCCCGGATTGAGCAGTCGTTTTGATAAAATTCTCAAATTTGAAGATTATTCAGAAGATGAATTGTTCATGATTGCATTGAAGATGTTTGGAGACGTTCACCTCCAATTGAGCGAATCCGCGGAATCACACCTTAGGGCTTATCTATCGTACTTGTATGAATCTAAAGATAAATACTTCGGCAATGCGCGGGTAGTTCGATCAATATTCGAAGAAATTATCCGCTTCCAGAATATCCGCTTGTCCAATTTATCTGAAAATGAACTTGCAAAAACCAATCAGGCAATCATTGAGCTGGAAGATGTGTATTCATTTGTTCCGGGTAAAGACCGCAGGGATGTATTCAACAGACCAAGACTTGGTTTTATGAAGTAATGATGTGCTTAATGAAGGAATGAAAGAATGGTTGAGTATTAAAATATTTATACACCCTACAGTCTTCAGCCTAAAGCCTTCCTCCGAAAAACCTCCCCTCAAAACAGCCCGATTTTCCACGGCTTGAATTTTTGATTTATATAAGTATAATTACCAGCGGAAAGGATTTTATTTTTAAAAAGAATTCCCCATCGTTCCGTTTCCAAACTGCATTGAATGGCCGGATGTTTGATAAGATCCTTCCAGGCTTGATACATACCCGCAGACCAGTGAATGTCATCCAAGACGAGAACAGCAGCATCAGTTGTAATCGTCAATAATTTGGATGCATATTTTATCGTCGAATCATATTGGTGATCTCCATCTAAAAATACAAAATCAAAATCTTGGATCGGAGTGGTATTTAAAAAGGATTCGAATTCCATAGCTACGCATTGTGCATTGCGCAATTTGAAGCGATCAAACATCGCATTGCAGATCGAACTTAAAAATTGATTTCCTTCAATACTGGTTAATTTGCCTGATTTGTTGGAAAGTGCAATGGCGATTCCACTCATTCCGGTACAAGCACCGAGCTCGAGACTGTTTTTTGATTTTAAAAACAAGTTCATTCGATAGAGACATTCGTATTTCGAAACGGGGTGACCCGCTTTTTTATTAAATTGTGCAACGGTGAATTGATCTTGTTGATGGTTTTTGGAAAATGGATCTGAAGGGATGATGGTTTCATTTCTTTTCAAGATTTCAGAACCTTCCTGTATCTTGTTAAAGTCATAATAAATGCGTTCTGCATCAAAAGTGAAATCTATAAAATCGAATAAAAACGGTGGATGAATGTTGTATTTGGTTTCCGCCTTTATATAATATTCCAGATAAATTTTAATTCTTTCCAGAATCGCAACCTTTCGCATAAAATTACATTATGATTAAATATTATATTTGCAGATATGAAAACATGCAAAGGTAATTTATGCCTGACTAAGTTTTTAAGTATCCTTGTCCTGTTGTCTTTGTTTTCCCAAATTGGAAAATCTCAATTCATTTGGAAAGAAGCTCCATTCAACAAAAATTTTTACAGTGGAATTGCAATATCATCCGCCGATGTCAATGGAGATGCGGTTGATGACCTTTTGGTTCTGGATCAATCCAAACACCTTTGGCTTGGAATCAATAATGGTTTTGAACATTTTAATTGGACCCCATTGCCATATCATCAAACGTCGCGAACGTGGTCGATAAATGTTGGCGATATTGACCGCAATGGATACAACGATATCTTGATCAGTGGTCAGAGCATTCAGGTGTCTATTTTGTATCAGGACAAATCCGGCTTTCACCTTTCAGTTGTAGACGATACCTATTTTTTATCGCAGGCAGCCTGCATATTTGATTACAATCAGGACGGTTGGTTGGATTTTACACTAACGGATGACAACCAGGCCACAAGAATCTATACAAATACTGGAAGTGGATTGCTGCTGAGAGATACGGTTCTGATCAATTTGAATTTACCGGACCGCAGTAAGAATGGAGGCAACTATGGTTCAATTTGGACGGATTTCGATTGGGATGGTGATCCGGATTTATATTTATCAAAATGTCAACCTGGTGTTGATGACCCTAAGGATCCGCGACGTATCAATTTATTGTATGTCAAGGAAGCTGGAGGTTGGACAGAACAAGCTGCGCAATATAATTTGAATCATGGAGATCAAAGTTGGGTTACTGTTTTCGAAGATTTTGATAACGACGGTTTGTTCGATGCGTATGAAATCAATCATTACACTCCGAGTAAAGTATTAAAGCAAAAAGCGGATCATACCTTTGAAGACAGGACAATTTCTTCCGGATTGGATTATGGAGGTTTTGCTTTTCAGGTATTGGCTTTCGATTTTGACAACGATGCGGATGTCGATATTTTGTTGGCAGGGACTTCAACAGAGTTGTGGTTGAATGACGGGCACATGAGTTTTCAAAAAGCAGAATTCAATCTTTCGGACAATCCATTTACAAGTTGTGCTGCTGGAGATTTTAATAGTGATGGTTTTTTGGACTTGTATGTTTCTTATGCCAATCTGCTGAATGCACCGAGCAATCAAAAAGATAAACTCTGGTTGAATCCAGGCAATCAAAATCATAATGTGACATTTGCTTTTAAAGGAGTACAATCAAATAACAATGGGGTAGGGGTAAAAGTAAAAGTGTTTACCGGAAACAAAGTTCAGGTTCGGGAATTGCATGCCGGTGAATCCTATGGAATTCAGAATTCATTGAATTTGTATTTTGGACTTGGTGAAGCATTGGTCATAGATAGTTTGATTGTGTATTGGCCTTCGGGTATTGTTGATCGTCATTATACATTGGAAGCCGATCAAAAATATTTATTGAATGAAGGAAGTTGTGTAAATAATTTTTCATCGTCAATTCCTGCAAAAGTTTATTTCTTTTGCAATGACATCGATACCTCTTTTTATGCAAATCCAAATCATACTTCAGTGGTGTGGAATGATGGAAGCGAAGGTTCAAAAATCGATGTGCATTCTGAAGGGGTTTATTACTATACAGCTAAAGACCAGCACAATTGTTTCCTGATTTCAAATCCAAATTCAATTGTCTTGAATCCTGTTGTACATCCACAACTCAATATCAATTATTCCAGGATTTTGTGTGAAGGGGAATCACTAGATTTAAGCATTAATGGATATGATCAGGTGCAATGGTCAACAGGTGAATTATCCAGTGAATTAAGGATCAATAAATCTGGAACATATTTTGGAAGCGTTCAGGGATTTTGTAAACCAGAGCTTTCAGATACTTTAATTGTGTTTTCATTTACCAGGCCGGAACAGCCGGTAGTGACTTCTGATACGCTTTATGCATATGAACCAGCCGTGCTGAAAGGAAATTTTGATAATATAAACTGGTATGAAAGCAAGGATGCCGATACCACGATCTACAGAGGAAAGGATTTTAAAACGGATACAATCAAAGCAACCAGGACCTATTGGGCAGAAGCATTTGAATTGCACTCTTACAATACGGTTCATGGCGGACCTCCTATACCTGTTTATGAATCCTCACCATATCATGCGGACTTTATCAATAATCAGATGCTTTTTAATGTGTATAAGGATCTGATTCTGGATTCGGTTACAGTGTTTACCGATGATCCCGGAGAGCGACAGATTGAATTGTTTGATTCAAAAGGAATATTGCAGAACAAAACACAGGTTCATCTGAACAAAGGAAAATCTACCATCTTTCTTGGGTATCATATTCCATCAAGTAGCAAGCCCTACATGTTGACAACGAATGAAACAAAAAACATAGAAAGTCTTGGTACCAAGAGTCCGAAACTGTACCGGAGTGATAAGGATTTTTATTATCCCTTTTTCATTGAAGATAAATTGCGCATTCTCACTTCCGATAAAGGCGATAATTATTTCTATTATTTTTATGATTGGGTAATCCGGGCGGAAGATGAAATGTGTGTCAGTGAGCGGATTGAAGTACCGGTGGTTTTGATACCGGTATCAAATGATGAGGTAAAAAAAGATTGTGATTTAGAGATTAGACCAGGGGATCATTCGGTATTAATAATGTCTTCTTCAAACCAATCGTATCAGCTTGACCTGTTAAGCCAGGAAGGCAAGCTAATTAAGAGATATCATTCAGTATATCCTTATTGTAAAGTTGAATTGCCAAATACGACTTC
>JBGAWX010000027.1:0-19127 GCA_044227375.1 Saprospiraceae bacterium | reverse complement strand
CATGTTTCAGGGCGTTGGTTGTTATTTCCTGAATCATTCTGTAAAGGATGATTTTCTTTTTACTTTCAAGTTCTACATGATGACCTATAGATTCAAAAACAATCTGGATGTGACCTAATTTATTGATCCGATCGCGGTCCTTTTCCAATAATTCTTCAAGTGTAAGTTTTTCAATGGGACTGGTATCAAGCGATTTAGACAAACTTCGTAATTCTTCAAGAGCCTTGGAAACCACGCCATGAATTTCTCCAAGTTGAGTGTCATTATTGGACTTCATCAGATTTTGTATATGAATCTTGGCAACAGTTACCAATTGTCCAATATTATCATGAAGTTCATGGCCAATTTGCTTAATCGTTTCTTCCTGGATCTCCTGTTCGACTCTTGTCAACTCTATTTTATAGTTTGCCTCCATTCTTTGCTGTTCTTCTATGAAATTTCTTTTTTTGCGTTGGTAGTACACCAAAAAGAATAATAACCAGACAATTAAAAATAAAAAGACAACAACGACAATCGCAATACCAAATGTTACTTCCTGAGGCATAATAACCCAATGATTATACAACTATACATAAAATAATTCAAAACCAGAAAAATCTTCTTGCAGAGCACTAAAAAATCGAAATAATCCTGTGCTAAATAATTATACATAACAAAATACGGAATATTTATTATGTAGAATGAAAACAATCCAATTGATATCCAGAATAAGGGATCTTTTGAAATAAATACAATTTTATCGCTCTCGATAATTTCCTTGATATAAAAAATAATCCCCAAACAGAGGCAAATCGAACCAATTGTGAAACTATAGGTATGAAAAGTTTGCCCCGTTTGAATAAAAAGGACATTTATTAAGTAAAAGCAGAGTGTAAATAAGCAACACAGCTGGAAAATTCTTTTATTTATTGGTATCTTGATGTTTTCCAGATAAAGGCCATAATACAAAAGAAGTATTATTGTGGTAGTGATGTTATAGTATATGAAATTGCGTTTCTGTTCAAATCCTTCCGAAAAAAAAGTAAGGTTTATGAAAGCTGTGCATTCGGTGATACTGATGAAAGTAACAACCGGTATGATAAACCGAAGTGTAGAATTAAATAATCGTTTGAAGTTGACAAGGACTAAAAGGAAGGCAAGGATTTCCAATACATTGACAAGCAATTGCAAATAGAAATCCATGCCCAAATGTAGTCATTTTTAATATGGACAAGTATTGTCTGGACAAATCAAGTCAGAATTTGTTAATCCAGCAGCAACACACTTTGGAGGAGGACATAACCAAACATGATCTTGAACTGAAAGCGGACCTCCATTGCTTGAGCCGAAAGTTGCAGTCAAAAATGAAGAGACAGACTGGGTATCCTGCATTTCAAGATTTAGAGGAATGTTACCTGGTCCACTAGGATTTGGTTGATATAGATCAGGATCAAAATCTATTGCATAACCACTCTCGCTCATATAAGTTGGTGAAAATGCAATACTGGTATGATTTCGGTAAATACTTGGAATTGAACTAAAGTAAGAGTTGGATCCTGAGTTAGGATACACGATTGGGTATATTCTTATTCCTGAAAATTCAACATTCAAATGATTTTGTTGAACCTGCCTTTTGATTTGATTGATAAAGCCTTCCAATGTGGCAAGTGAAATGTAGAAATAACGGCTGTCTTCAAAATTTTCACCATATTGACCTGCTCCGGTACCACTAAAGTGGTTGTTGATGACTTCCTGACGCTCATCACGGTATTTTGCGATCATTCGCATGAGGTCCATGTAAGGAATTTTATCCAGACTAAAAGTGTCTGGAACAGCATAATCACTTAAATTTTTAGGAGCTGAATTTGGTCTAAAAGTAATTGGTGAAGCATCTCTTTTTGCCATAATAAAAATAGCAAAGAATAAGGGAATACTCAGCAGTGCGAACAGTTTTGTTTTGTTAGATTTCATTATTTAAGAATTTAGTTAGTAAAATTAATATCAAATAGTTTGCTAAATTTTTGATTAAAAAGGGTATATATGTGTATTCAATTCACAATCAAGAAGCATTTTCTAATAATACAGGAAAAATCCCTATTCATACAGGATAAACCCCTATCGTAAACAGGATGATCAGTAAATTTGACTTATGATCTAAAATAAGAATGTCTACTCCATTCTTTTTAAATCATTTAACTCATTCTGATAAGAGTGTACTCTCAAATGCCGTTCCAGTTTATCAAATGATTTCCAGTATTTAATAAGGAATGAGGGGAGACCTTAACCTATTGATGGTAATCATCATCATTGAGATGAATCCTGGTAGGACGCAAAAAATAATATTCCCCTTGACATGATGGTCATACTTGACAAATGCAGAAAGTATAAGAAGGCGTTAACTGTTGGAGGGATTTTTATAAATATCTTTCTCTGATCACATTTATATGATGAATTACGTGACCCAGCATAATGAAGCCGAGGGCTCTTGCAGAAATAGGATGATTGACACCATTCCCTAAAAACCGGCTTTGTTCTTCAGTCATATTCCGAAATAATTTTTCTGAAGAACGGCGGACAATTTCAAATTCTTCCAATAAGTCTTCCATTGATCTTGAAGAAACGTCTACATTTCTTGCATAAAGGTTTTCATCAACAGGGGCAAGCGGAGTCGAAGAATCACCCCGCATGGCCACTAATGCCCGGTATGACATGACGCGTTCAGTATCGATAATGTGCATGAGAATGTCTTTACATGTCCATTTTCCTTCAGCATAGCGGTATTCCAGTTTTTCAAAAGGTATACCTTTGAAAAACTTCAGGGCATGCAGGGTATTCTCGGTAAATACATTCAAAAAATTTCCGGAAGGTACAAGTTTGATATACCTTTCAAAATAGGGATTGTATTCGTTACTATGTGGTAGATTCAAAAGATGCCTGTTATAGTAAGCAATTCATTAAATCAGTTATGGAATCTAATGCATTGACAAATATTATTGCGACTTTTTATAAACCAGAAATCCTGCAAGTAAAAACCAAATCGTTACGACATGATCCATTGGGAGATAACTATCTGGATTTTCAGTTAAGATCATCAGTAAACATATCCCTGAAATTCCAAGTACTAAGGTTATGGTGCCAAACCACTTTGCCAGATATTGACTGCGGATTATTCCCCAGCCTAAAAAAGTTAAACCCAGATGCATAAACATTCTTCCGAATCGTTTGATGCAACTCACCCATTCGTTTGTGATTTCAAGACTGTTTATCATATTCTGATGCTGATCTGCAGGAATCAAAGTCATTTTCCATTGAGCCCAGCCTCCTGAATGCATGTAATACCCTTCTGCTAAACCAGAAACTAACATGGCAAGAGAGCACACCATGACGCCGGAATTTATCAAGGGTTTACAATCCGATTCCTGATGTAATGTTGTCAATCCCACCAATCCGATGATCCGAATAAAGTATCCAAAAACAAGAATCTGAAATGACCGTACCCAGAATTCCAAATTGTTTGTAATGACCGGTAACATGTCGAGACTAAAATTCAAAGTAACATGGACCGGCATGATCATGAATCCGGCGAACACAAATATTCCGCCAATCAATAAGGAGTAAGCAACAAATCGAATGTTAAATTTCGAGTTCATAAGCAATAAGTTGAGTTGAAATTCAAAAGTACATATAACTTTCTAATCTCAGGTATTTTAAAATCTAAATCTTTATTTTATAGAAATCTTCTTTAACATGCTAGTTTGATAATTGCTGCAGGATATTGGATGGTGATGAAATTCCGGAACATTGTTCCGTTGCAAATTCCAGGCTGTATTTTAATAGCGGAGTCGAGTCGATGTCCGTGTTCCAATGGTATGGCATCTAAGTTTAGTATGATAAACCGATTATCTTAAGTGTTGAATACAATGAATCAAAATCAGCGGAGCAGGATGCATGGATTAAGTAAACTTTAAATTGTTTAGTTGCAAATGAAATGATTTATGAAGTTGAGAATTTCAAACTCCGTATCAGAAGCGCATTAAGCTTTTTCCAAAACATTCAACATTATCATCTAATTTTGTCTAAATTGATGTCATGAACTTTCATTTTATGAACTTGAGCAGAGGTGCAATACTTATTTCCTGGTTCGCATTTTATACTCTTACTCTTAATGCTCAAAAGTGGGAAACGCTCTCCAACATACCGGAACGATTGACTTTTCCGGTGGTCGGTGTGGTCGATGGTAAAATTCATGTAATGGGTGGAGGTGGCTCTGGTGGTGCTACTGCGAAACATTATCAATATGACCCACTCTCAAATGTCTGGACTACAAAAGCGGATGTACCGTATAAAGCACAGCAACCAGCAGGTGCTGCGAATGGAAATAAAATTCATTTTTTTGGTGGTGGTTTTCCAACTTCAGGTGCACCCGTCAAAAATCATTACATCTATGACGTGCCGACAGACAGCTGGAGCAAAGCTGCGGATTTGACTCAAGCCAGAGCAATTCACTACGGTGTCACGCTGAATGGAATGGTTTTTACTCTTGCCGGTCAAGGAGTGGCAGATTGGTGCGAAGTGTATGAAGAGGCAACCAATAGTTGGGTTCGGAAAAACAATTTACCTGATAGCAAATTTTGGTACGGAGCCCATGTGGCGTCTCATGGAAGCATATTTAGGTTTTGTGGAGGAGGATATACCGCACCGGTAAGTACTGCAAACCGATATGATCCTGCTTTAGATAGTTGGGACCCAATACCAAATGTACCGGTAGCCATTCATGGATTGGATGGAGCTGCAATTGGTGATAAGATTTATTTGATTGGCGGTTATCACGATTTTGTCGATTCTGATGAAGTTTGGATTTATGACATTAACTCGCAAACATATAGTAAAGGAGTTCCTCTTCCAACTGGTAGAACCTACCACAATGTCGTTGCAATTGACAATTGCCTCTATTCCATCGGTGGAAACAATGCCATCGATCCTGCTGTAAGCGTTTCTTTACTCAGGTTCTGTCCGGATGTCAATTCATCGAATCAGGAGAAGTTCCAGATTCAAAAACCTGTATTTGAATCTTTCAATGATCGCATATCTGTATATTTCAATCAATCGCAATTCCATGATTGGAACACTCAGATTGCAGATCTCAATGGAAAAATTATTTGCAATATCCACTTTCATCCTGTCATGCAAAACCCTTATATTCTGGATACTCGTGAATTGAATCCTGCACATTACCAGATTGTTCTGACGGATACAAAGTCACAATTTCATTATCCCTTTATTGTCTTAAAGTAGTTCATAAATGAAATCCATCATACTCATTATCTTTTTTGCTATTCAATTTTTGCTCATGAGTGCGTCGAATGCTCAGGTTGGAAACCCTGCACCGGATTTCACGGTGATCGATGTGCACGGAAAAAAACACCATTTATATGAATATTTAAATCAGGGAAAAAAAGTTGTATTGGATTTTTTCTTTACGACCTGCATCCCTTGCCAGTTTTATTCACCTCAAGTGAATTTAGCATATGAAAAATATGGATGCAATACTCAGGATGTGGTATTTCTGTCCATTGATTATAATGATACAGATGCCGAAGTAATGGATTATGAAAATACATATAAGATTAAATTTCCTTCAGTTAGCGGATTAGGAGGCGGGGGCAATGCAGTTGTAAGTTTATACCAGGTTATTGGATTTCCATCATTACTTTTAATTGATTCCACAAAAAAAATTATTGATAAAATGGATCCGCCAACATTGGTAGTGTTTGATTTTAAATTTTCGCAGCATGGCATACTTCCTAAGCCGTGTTTAACATCGACAGCTGATGGAGTCAATGATTTATCCCTGACCGTATTTCCGAATCCAACTCACAATGGAGAACTCATGGTATCGTTTTCCAATCCATTACGCGAAGAAAGCCGGTTTGAACTTTTAGATTATACAGGCAGAAATTTAGGGAGTATATCAAAAAAACTTGTAGCTGAAAACAAGTGCCTTCTGGATATTCGAAACATGCCGATGGGAAACTATATTCTTAAACTGAATCAGGATGATCTTCATTCCTTTGTAAGGTTTACCGTGATGAACTGATTCAAATGATCAGTACAGGGATGTCATTACATCTTATTGAAATCACTGATTACATTTTGTAAATATGCTTTTCCAATTTGAATATCCATTTCAGGATTGCCATCTTTAAGTATTACTTCCTTTTTATCATTTGAATACACCTGGATACCACCTGAATCCATCCATCCAAAGCCATTGTTAAAGGCATAATATGCAAATGACTTGCAGGTCTTTGAAAAAACATTTTTACCGTATTTAAAATCATCATTATTTAAACCGAGTTGAAATAATAATGACGGAGCAATGTCATTTTGAGAAATCACCTGTTCCATTTTCGTATGATGTGATACAGCTCCGCCTCCAATCCAAACTGGAATTTTAAATTTTTGTGGAACCTGGTACAAATCATTTCCGGGAAAACGGGCTCCGTGATCCGCGCACACGACAATCAACAAATCATTCCATAAGGGTAGTTCATGGAGTTTATCAAAAAGCATCCCAAGATGCTTATCTGTATAATGTGCGGTATTGAGGAAAGAAATTTCTTCATCATTACTTTTCCATGTAGGAGGTTCTGGTATGTCATAAGGAGGATGACTGCTCAGGCTTAAACAAATTTTTAAAAATTGGGAACTGTCGTTTTTTATATCCTCAAAGAATCTTTCAAATAAAATATGATCGTGAACCCCCCACTTTGCATTGTAAGTATTTTTTGAAAATTGATGTTTATCAATAATTTTATCACAACCCATGTTGAATAAATAACTGCTCATGCTTGCAAAGCTTGCATCACCACCATAATAGAAAGAGGTATTGTATCCGCCTTGTTTCAGGTTCCGGATCAATGATGGCAATTGTGCAGTTTTACGGGGATAATGAACTATTGCCGATTGGGGCTGGGCTGGGAATCCACTAAATATTGCAGCGATTCCAATTTCCGTTCGGTCACCACTTGCATACGCATTATTGAAATATATTCCTTGATCAAACCATGCATTCAATCTTGGAGTTACTTCAATGCCTTCAAATGTTTTATGTATTAATTTTGAAGTAAAGCTTTCTAGTATTAGGAATAGAATTTTAGGTCTTTGGATTTTGAGTATGGTATCTACTCCGGAGTTTTTATTTGCAAATAATGTATCCAGGATCATTTCAGATTGAGAATCATCCATAAAATGTATGTTCTCTTTGTTCTGGTTTACCTGTAGCGCACTGTACATGATGTTCCATGGAACATTTAAAGCAATATGATTCGGGAAGGGCTTGCTGCTAAAATATACCTTACCGGGATTCATTGGAATGATGTCCAAACCTCCTCTTATCGGAATTATCAATAAGGGCAGGAATAGAAAATTTGCAAAATAGAGTTTAATATTTTTTTGATAGAAGTACTTAAAATTTATTTTCCTGAATAAGGTAACTCCGAGTCCAACATTCAATACCAGCAATACCATCATCATTATGGAGTTTCTTACGGGCACAAAACTGGAAGCTTCATCGAACTTGTTTAGGTAAGCAAAAGCTGATTTATCCAATCTATATCCCCATTCCTTGTAGAGCACGGCGTCGCCTGCATAAATGGCCGAATTGATAACAATGAATAACAACGTGTAATAAAAAACAACCTTGTTGTAAGGAATCCATCTATGAATAAAATACAGAAGGAGTGGAATAATCATAAAATAAGATGCCATTGAAAGATCCATGTAAGCTCCTTGAAAAAGAGCAGCTGATGTCTCAGAAAAATTAATTTTAAAACCCGAAAATAATTGACAAATAATGAAAATGCATCTCAGGAAAAAAAAGTAGAGCATCCAAAACAGATACAAACCCAGCATCAACCGTAAATAGTTTTTCATTAATTATTTATATGAAAAGATCACAAAATTACGAATCTAAAACGCAAGATTGAAGATAATTTCAATAGTTACTAAAGATGATCAGTAGAGATCTATTTTCTATACTGTGAAGGACGGAATACAGTACCTTTTTGCTTATTTTTACACATCACCATGGAAAATTTAGAGCGCTGGAAACTCATACTTGGTCCGTCCTCAGACAAGGCGGAACCTTTGAAACTTGAACAAAAACAAGAAGAACTGGACGATTTGTTGAATGCAATCTATGGAGATAAGGATAAACCTGGATTTGGAAAATCCACGAATAAAATCAAAAAGTGGCTGGATGGAATTCGTTTAAATTTTCCGACGGAAGTGGTTCAGATTATGCAGGCTGATGCACTGGAAAGACAGGGAGTTAAGGAAATGCTCCTCGAACCGGAGTTGCTTGGAAAAGTAGAACCTTCTGTCAATTTGGTTGCTACAATACTGCAACTCCAGCATCTCATACCAGACAAAACAAAAGCTGTTGCCAGGAGTCTTGTGCAAAGACTCGTGCATGAGATTGAAAAAAAATTAAAAGCCAAAATTCAGTTTGCAATTCAAACTGCAACAAAACTGCATTCCACTCCTGCGTCACCATCGAGTTCGAATATCGATTGGAAAAAAACCATTTACCGGAATCTGAAAAATTACAGACCTGAAATTCCCGCTATTATTCCAAATCAGTGGTATGGTTTTAAAAAAGGATACAAGCTTCCGGAAATTATTATTCTTGTTGACAAATCAGAATCGATGATCCAAAGCATGATATATGCTGCAATTATATCTTCCATTTTAGCTTCATTAAAATCGATTCGCACCCAATTTATTTATTTCGATACAGAAATTACAGACCTCACGGATAAATATCTGGATCCAGTAGACATCATGTTCAGTGTACCTTGCGGAGGAGGAACTGATATTGCACAGGCAATGAAATACGCTTATCAAAGAATACAAAATCAGGATCAATGCTTAATTTTTCTGATCAGTGATTTATATGAGTATGGGAATAAGAACGAATTGCTGGGTTATTGCAAAAAAATAAAGGACATGAGCGTTCAGATAATCAGCCTGCTTAGTTTAAATGACGAAGGAACTCCGGATTATGATATTCAGATTGCCAAATCATTATCGGCATTAGAAATTCCTTGTTTCGCCTGCAGCCCGGATAAGTTTCCTGAGTTGATAGCGGAATACCTGGGTCAATAAAGATTAGAATTCTAAATGCATTTCAAATGTAATTCTCATTCTAAATTTTTAATGCTTAATTGATATTCATTCCACATATCTTTGCTTCCAATTCATTCGAACTATGAGTTTTATTGATCTCAAGGTGCCAAGTATAGGGGAGTCCATAACAGAAGTCACACTATCTAAGTGGTTGAAACCCGATGGAGCCATAGTGTCAATTGATGAAGCACTATGCGAATTCGAATCCGATAAAGCAACACTTGAATTTCCATCAGAAGCTGCAGGAAGACTCATACATGTAGCAAAGGAAGGCGATGATTTGTCAATAGGAGCCTTGGTAGCAAAAATTGATACGGAAGCAAGTTCAATGGAACAAAGCAAATCCAGCATTCCAGAATCAGTTCAAACTATTAAAGAAAACGACGACGAAAATAAAGCGAATCTTCATCCACACAGCCATTCATCTCCGGTCGCAGCAAAAATTCTGGCGGAGGCAAATCTAAAAGAAACCGAAATTAAAGGTACAGGAAGAGATGGAAAAATAACCAAGGCAGATGTTTTACTTGCTTTATCTAAAAAGGAATCACAAAATATTGAATCCACCAAAACTGCTCCAATACATTCAGGAAGTTCTCCAGCGCCTAACCGGAATCAGAGAAGAGAAAAATTGTCGCGGATGAGGAGGACCATTGCAAGACGTTTGGTTTCAGCAAAAAACGAAACTGCCATGCTAACCACGTTTAATGAGGTTGACATGAGTGCAATTATCGAACTTCGAAACAAATACAATGAAGCTTATCTTGCAAAGTATGGAATCAAAATCGGATTCATGTCCATATTTGCAAAAGCATGCAGTTCTGTATTGTTGGAGATGCCTGATGTCAATGCTCAGCTGGACGAAGAAGATTTGATCTATCACGATTATGTAGATATCGCTCTGGCGATCTCAACACCAAATGGGTTAGTTGTTCCGCCTATCCGAAATGTGGAATCCATGAAACTGCATGAATTCGAGCATCAGTTAAAAATTCTTGCTGATAAAGCACGAAATGGAAAATTGAGTTTAGAAGAAATGACCGGAGGCACTTTTACAATTACGAATGGTGGTGTTTTCGGTTCGCTTATGAGTACTCCCATTATCAATGAACCGCAGTCTGCAATTTTGGGCATGCACAGCATTAAGGAAAGGCCGGTAGTTGTGCAGGGTCAAATCGTGATCCGACCGATGATGTATCTCGCATTGTCTTACGATCACCGGGTGATCGATGGATCGACCTCAGTAACCTTTCTTGTGAAAGTCAAAGATCTGCTGGAGGATCCGGTAAAATTATTTCTGGAAATTTAAATGAATCTGACATGACCTTAAGACAGTTTTTTGAATGGGTTCAGACACAACCATCTGTTATCATTTATTACTTTGCAATTATCCTAGCCATAACCCTAGTTGCCTCTTTATTTTCAAAAGAAGAAGGACAGCTCCCGCCATGGAATTGGCTGTACGCAATCATCATTTACCTGGTTTGTATTCCGGGAATTTTCGCGATAACACTCAGCGTTTATTTTTTTCTTTTTGAGAAAAGAAGCATCATGGATACAGAGTTGTTGCTCCAGGTTTTGCCAATAGCAATGATGTTCATTATTGTTTACGTCATCAGAAAAAATGTGGATCTTAAATTTATACCAGGGTTTGAAAAACTGAGCAGTCTCATGATTATAATAGCAGTTCTTTTGTCACTGATGTGGATTGTTGACCGAACCCAACTCTATGCAATCAGTTTTGTTCCGTTTTATTATGTACTGATTATCCTGATCGGAGGGATCTTTGCCATGAGAATGGCATTCAGAAGAATAATGAAGGAATAATTCAAACAAATTTCTGTATTGATCAGATTCTTTTCCTTTTCATGTTGTCGTAGAAGACTCTGTTGTAAATGTCTTTTATTGATGCATCTTTGGGGTACTTTTTCATCTGTTCTTCTCCGTATAAGATCATGAAGTTGGTTAGCTTTTCTTTTTCAAGAGCAGCATAAATACTAACCAGATTTGTAACCGGTGTTAAATAAGGATTGTCTTGTTCAAAAGATTTTTCCAGATTGGAAATTTTAGATTTATATTGATCAGAATCCGCAATGATAAAAAACTGAGACATGGATTTGTTTTTGGAATTTTTAACCTCGATCAGCCATAGATATTTTTTATTGACTTCAAAAAGTTTAGCTGGTTTTTTCAAGGTATAGTAATGATTCTTTGTCTCTTCTCTTAAAATGATTTCTTTCTTTTCAACATCCTGAATGACCAGGACATAAGTACAGGTATCACAACTCACATCCCAGCTGAATTTCAATTCCTTGTGTATAAGGGGTAATGATCCGGGAAACGGAAATGCGAGCAAAGGAGGCATGACCATTTCCCCTTTTGAAATCGCAGCAATAGAATTGCTATAGTATTCTTTAGATTCTGAATTCGGATGCGCTACGAAGAATGATCTAAAATAATCAAAAAAAGTGGACAAGGTGGACTTCTCTTCTATTTTTTCAAATTTCAGATCCTTAATGCTGAATGTTCCCGGTCCTGTTATTTCACACTGAAACTTGTTGTCCTTTATAAGCTTCACTACGGATTTGTTGGTAAGTACCAAAGATTGACCGTCCTGGACAGGCCCGTATCCGAGATTCACGGTTTTTTCTGCAAAACCAGACTTTTTTGAGGATTTTACTGAAGTCTTCACATCTCCCTGGATATGGATCACGGTAATGCCCTGGGCGCTTAAGGAAAGGGTTGCCAGGAACAATATAAAAATAGTGATATACCTCATCAGTCGGAATTTTTTGTTTAAAAGGAATGCAATTTTAACAATTATTGCAGACATACATAAATATAAACTTTTATTGCTTTGGTTATCTATCAAAGCTTTGGTTTCGCGGATTTTATTTTCGGATTTCGCAACCGGGATATCCAAGCTTCAAAAAACTTATCAAGCTCGCGTTCATAAATGGTGAACAATTCAAAGGATAATACTACAGAAGTGGCAATAAAGAAAAATCCTAATTTTAAATTACCAAAGGCAAGTATGAAGATCGCTAGACAAAATAAGATTATGAATTCCGAAAACTGAAAAAGACGGATGTAAAGACCCTGCATTTTTTTAAATTTCAAAATGATGGCTGTAAAGCAATGAAAATTGATAAAAAATATTAAAAAACAAATGATGTAAATTATAAAATGAGGCACTTCGTTGATAAATGATTTCTCCAAAAGCATGGAGATAATGTTCGCATGGATGACCACACCAAACATATCAGGTAATGAACGGCCGGTGTATTGTTGATTAAGAGGAGTAAAATATCGGTCATTCATGGAAAATGAATTTGGTGTTTCACCGCAGAATCCGATCAAGACGATTTTATTTTTAAAGTATGCTGAATCATAAATTGAAGAGTCACGAACAAATTTATCAATATCCATTTGGATATAGTGGACATTCCTCTTGCTGTTTATAGGAAACACCATGGAGCGCTCTCCGGGTTGAATTCTTTTAAAATTGATCCATTCAAATTCATGATTCCTTTTTTGCAAAATGTCTAGTATATTGGAATCCAACATACCTGCAAGCTGCGTCGAAAATGCGGTCTTAATTTCATGTTCTTTTTCAATCTCAAGGTATGGAACGTAAGCGCGCACACTAAAACCATCATTGGTCGCCAGGTTGACATAAGCTTCTTTTAGTCCTGTACTGAAAAAAGGAATCGAATGTTCATTAATGCTTGTTGTGATGTGATTCGCTTTTTCGTCCAAAGTATATCCCAGAACAAGTTTCCCGTTTGCTCTTATCATCGCATCTCTCAATAAAGTATCCGAGCGTTTCGCATAAAAGGTATCCAGGATGAGATCCAATCCAATAGCTCGTGCCCCTTTATCATTTACAAGATTGATGGTATGTGCTAATTTTTCCCTGTCTGTAATGCCGGAATTGATAATGATAATGTTGTTGTCGAATAGATCCAGTTTATTGTGATTCCTGAATTTGGAAAACGCAATGTCCATTACATCATGTTGTTTGATGGCTTCACTGAATGGATCAATAAATAATTGATTTACGGGTAACAAATGTAAAAAATACAGCAGGCAAAAAGCAAGCGTCGCAAAGATTGCGGCGTGTAGTTTTTGGCTGTATTTGGTCATATTAATTTAAGAAAGGAAACCCGGTTTTTGATCGACCAAATATAGAGCTTTGTTTGGAGTCTGAATCCATGTCTGCAAAACAAATTAGAATGTTCATTAAAATCATTTGAGTTAATCCACTTTTTCAATCATCCAGGATCTTTGAACATTTTTGTTTTCAACCTTTAGTACATACATTCCAGGACTCAGGTTTTTCATTTCGATTACTTCTTGAATTGAAGAAACATGATCATTATAAATTATTTTTCCATGGAGATCAGTTAAAGTGATTTGAACTCGTTCAGGAAGATTTTTTAGGATAAGCATATTGTTACATGGGTTTGGGAATACTTCAACATGTTCAAACCTATCGATTTCTTTGACTGAAATGATCACATCTATTTCAAAAGCACCGATTGATGGCGGATTGAGAAATGATTTGCCATTGAAATCAAATTCGTAACCTGCATATTGTTTTCCCTTGGCTATTGCTGGCGAATTATTCATCAGGCTGTAATCTTTAGCGTTGAAATTTTTGAATAAAGGATTTTGCCTGACTATGCTTCCGGTTTCAGTGGCAGGAAGTTGTGGACCATTCCAATTTACATTTTGAAAATTATACCAAAGATTGTTGGAGAATTTAAACGTAGAAGGGGAAGTGTTGGGACCAATATTGACATCGGACCTCAATGCATTGTTGACAATGACGATGTTATTGCTGAATGTATTATTTGCTGAGCTCAGGTAAAATGAAGTATCACTGCTTTCCTGAAGTATGCGCATGATCCAGTTTACAGGATGGATGATGGTATTGTTGATTACACTGACATTTCTGCATCCCACATAGGCAACCGGTGCATCAGAACCTTCAAAAATATTGGCAGTAACAAGTAAATCTTTTGCTTCATAGTTGGCATTTAAAGGCCTGAAGAATGCGGCCCCAGTACTGCCTCCTAGATTGAGCGTACGCTGTCCTCCATTCGTAAATTGGTTTCTTTCGATATGAATGTTACTCGAACCACCTTTTGCCTGGATGCTGTTACTTCCCTGATTGAGAAACAGATTTCTGGTAAATACACCGGAATGACATCCCACCATATCAATGCCACTGCCTCCTGCGGAACCATTTTCAAAACGGCAATTGGAAACTCTAAACGAATCGAGTCCGGATAATTTCAACATGTCGTTATTTCCGGATGCAGCCATGTCTTTGAAAATGCAATTGTCTACGTGGACATGCTTTGCAGGAGATGAATAACTGCCTCCATCATCGATATTCATTCCATTTCCTGTTTGTCCGGAGATGGTCAGATTGAATATATTGAGAAATTCGGGATCAGTGAAATGCATCGACTCTGCTCCGCCCTGAAAAATAACCTGGTCCCTGTTGAGTCCTTTGATGGTTATACGAGCCTGTGCAGTTCCTTTTAAATTTTCTATATAAAATGCTCCGGTATAAGTCGACGGATGTATCAGGATGGTATCCCCCGGATGCGCTACAGCTGCAGCTTGCGCCGGATTAGAAAATGTTTGACCCGGGCCGACATGCAATATCGATTGTGCAAAATGCAAATGCACAGTAAATAAGCTTATCAAAAAAATGTGTATCGAGGTTCTTCCGATCATACCAACTATTTGTTTGCAATGTTACAAAAAATAAAAGTATTAAATTTTGAAATTGATTTGCAAACAATACCATTTTGAATCTTATTGGATCAACCATTCCAAATTGGTGAATTCTTCCATGACATGTCTTTGCAAGTCCTTTATCATTTTATCAGTAAAGAACAATTTTATCAACCAACTCATATAGCTTTTTCCAACTTTCAATTGATGATTAACCAGGGTATTATTGCCGTCCTTAGTTAATTCAATTTTTATGGTCATGCCAACTGAGTTTTTGCTGGACTGCATAAAAAGTTTTTTACTCTTGACCGCTTCAATAACCGTCCAAGTGTTTTCAACTTTTTCACCATGGATCAGATCATTGAAGTAGAAAATGCTACCTGTTACTTCCGGTTTAATTGTTACCGCTTTAAATTCTGTGTGTTCAGGATGCCACTGCAAGTATTTTTCCGGGGTAAGGGAAACTAAAAAATTATAAATCTGTTCAGGTGTTTTATTGTGTACTGTAACAGATGTATTGCTTTCAATCTGGCAGAAGGCAAGATTATGAAAGACAATCAATGTAATGATGATTGAGGAAAAGGAATTCGGTATGATGGTCATCTTGTTAAACGATTCTAATTTGGCCAAGTCATTTTTCACGGCGGTTTCAATTGTTGTCAATTAAATGAAGTAGCATTTCTTCTTTTATCAATAGCGTTATGTCAGGAAATAAAACATCAAAGTTAACGTAAAATGAATTTAAATCCATTAAGTGGAGATCTTATTCATGCATTATCTTTGTACTATGAAAAAAATGTTACTGATAAATTTATTTTTGACTTTAGGGCTTTTTTCTTATTCACAAACTAAAACGATGAAAACTCTCTATGATTTTAAAGCAAAGACTATCGATGGTGCAGATTTCGATTTTAGCACGTTGAAAGGGAAAAAAGTTTTGATTGTAAATACGGCTTCTGAATGCGGCAATACCCCTCAATATAAAGACCTGGAGGCTTTATACAAAAAATTTGGTGGTGATAAATTCACAGTTATTGGTTTTCCTTCGAACGATTTTGGCGCACAGGAACCCGGCAGTAATGAAGAAATCAAGGCATTTTGTACAAAAAATTATGGCGTTAGCTTTCCTATGATGGCCAAAATAAACGTAAAGGGAGATGACATGCATCCACTCTATAAATGGCTGACGCGAAAAGACCAGAACGGTACTCAGGATGCAGAAGTAAAATGGAATTTTCAGAAATTCTTAGTGGATGAAAATGGATTTTGGGCCGGAGTTGTTTCAGATGAAGAAAATCCAATGTGTGAGCGGATTCTGGACTGGATTCAGTGGTAGAATGAATGGCATTAGTTTTCAGAGAGTATTTCTAAACATCAACTTAAATTTTTCGATTTGTCTTCTGTGTCTTAATACATGAACAATGGCATGTTCTGTGATTTGCTCTATATCATATCGTTGTCCCCATTTTGTCAGGACTTTCAATTCATTTTCATATTGCTCAAGTTCATTGTCCTGAATGTTCCTAAAAACATCAACAGTATAAGCAAACATGTTTTCCAGATCCAGGATGTAATCATTTGATCGAGTGCGAAAATGTTTGGGCGGTCTTTCAACTTCTTCTCCTTTCATTTTAAGAATGTAAACTGCATAACTATATCCACTACTGACTACATGAGTTAAAACAGATTGTATGGATACACATTCAGGATCTTTGGTCTGATGATCAGCAATCGAAATCAATTCTTGATCAGTTATATCGCTGATCACCTGTTTTAAATCCGATAATGCCCTTTCGTATTCATCAAGCAATGCTCCATTGGCACCAGGCCGGTAATTTTTGTTTTGATCCATATTTATTCAGCTTTATTTTTAATTATTAGCATGGTTGCTGTCAGTAAATTGGCAATAAGTAAAGAAATATCTTCAAGAATACCAAAGTTAAATGCTGCTGTAAATCCAATGATGGACCACATAAATGGAATAATTATAATCAAAACAGGACATTTTTTATCAAGTAGTACTATCATACCAAATGTAAATATGGTCGTAGGACAGGGTAATCCAAAAGTTGGAGAATATGGATATACGTGACCAAATAGGTATCCTAGCATCGGATAAATAATCAGCGAAAACAAGATTAAAATCATACCGGTGTATCCAAACAGACCCTTCTTAAATCTAAAAGATAATTTATTTTGAAACACACCATAAATCAAAAATAACAGACCATTTAAAATAAAAAGGACTCCAAACAGATATGCCGCTTTATTGATTTCAGTAAAAAATAAAAGATGGTAAACAATTCCCATCCACAACCAATAAAAGGAAAGTATACCGGTGATTATTTTATCCGACTTATCATTTGGCCGAAAAACAAAATAGATTACGGCAGTTGCCATAAAATAAATAATCAGCTGCATCGGAAATACCGATTGGTTGTAATGTTTAAATACTTCCAAAAATTGCTCTAGTGTAAATGGAGTTTTCATAAGGTTTTTTTAAAATTTGCAAAGTAAGATTACTTAATTAAATTTTTTTCAAAGCATACACTGTTTTCGATTCCGGCATATTGACCATAATTGGAAATAGGTTGGTAACCATTCTTAAAATAAAGGGAGATAGCTTCCGGTTGTTTTTTACCGGTTTCGAGTATACATCGTTTATATCCCATTTCAGCAGCCCAGGTTTCCAGTTCCCTCAATACAATGGAAGCGATTCCTTTTCCCCTGAATTCCGTAATCGTGTACATCCGTTTAATTTCCATAGTGTCCGACCCGAATTCTTTAATTGCTCCGCAGGCAATTGGAGAGCCATTTTCATAAAACAATACGACATGTTTTATCTTGTCGATCTTATTGTATTGTGCATAAAAAGAATGATCATCACCATCCCGCTTCGCTAATTCCAGGTCAAGTAGTTTTACAAGTGCCTTAAAATCCGCGTTGTCTGAATCAGAACGAATTGTTATTTTCATATCGGGAGGAATCATTACCGTAATATTTCTACAAAAGTTGGAGGGCTAGAATTTTAATTAAATTTCCACATTGAAGCATTTTGAATGTCTGGTTGAATTGATGAATTGTTAAACAGTTGACATAAAGAGTGATTAATTCGGAGCGAAATTGATGAATTATTTTCGTGAAGCTCATGAAAAGTTATTAAAAAAATCTGCATAAATATAACCATCAACTTTATTTTGAAATGTCATTATTTTGCACGCATCAATTTGCATTTTACATTCTATAGAAACCCTTATTTTCTAAGGGTCTTCCAAACTCTACTGATTTCAAACTTCCATTTACAAGCTCCCGAATTCGTTCAAATCCCCTATCTTTCAGTTTTAATTAGAAAATGAAATTTCTCGCCACACTTACCTCCTGCATTTTTCATCCTTTGCTCATTTTGTTTTATTCTTTGTTTTTGCTGTTGTGTTTGAAGCCCCATTTGATAGGAGCCTTGCATTGGAGTGAACAATCTTTGCTCATTTTGCTCATTTTTATTTATACCTGTGTTGTGCCAGCCATTGGAATTGCATTATTAAAGTTTACAGGTCTGGTGAAGAGTTTCAAAATGGAAGATAAGTACGATCGGTATGCACCATTAATCATTTGTGCGATTTTCTATTTGTGGCTTTGGGTAAATCTCAAAGCACAGGATAACATGCCAAAACTATTAATTGCTTTTATTCTGAGTTCAATCATTTGTATTTTTTTGGCATTCGTGTTGAACCTGAAAATAAAAATCAGTTTGCATGCCATGTCGGTTGCGGCGTTTGTTAGTTTCTGGATTGCAATCCGATGGTTCCATTCTGAAGATCATATTTTTTATTTCAGATTTATGAAGTCAGCGGTTTCTTCTTTCCACATTCATCATCTCATCGGAATTTCCATTGTACTCGCTGGTTGGATCGGAACTTGCCGACTCTATCTTAAAGCCCATACTGCTGAGGAATTGTACCTCGGTTATTTCGTTGGCGTATTTTCCACTATACTTGCATTTTCATATACATTCTAATCATGGAAGAACTAATAAAATCAGTAGAATCTGCCTGGGCGGATCGGAGTTTAATGTCGGATGCCTCTATTCGAAACCAGATCCATGAAGTGATCCGTTTGTTGGATACCGGCAAGATTCGGGTTGCAGAACATAACGATAATGAATGGAAAGTCAACGAGTGGATAAAAAAAGCAATCCTTCTGTATTTTCCAAT
>JBGAWX010000279.1:0-4363 GCA_044227375.1 Saprospiraceae bacterium | reverse complement strand
TTCAGACCAAAAAACGAATACCTTTCGAGGTATTTCAGGGCATTATGAATACTATCTGTTTTCTTATTCGGAGAAATTGACATTTGGTGTGCGGTACAGTTTAGCCTATACTTATCAAAAAACTCATTATGATGAATATATGGAATGGAGCCCCGGTCAGTTTTATTCAACTTCTTTTAGGAGCGAATGGCAAGCTTTGGATAATCATATAGGCTATACTTTAAAAATCAGGCTTTATAGAAACATATCTCTGGAAAACAGTTTAGGATTCGGGATTCAATTTTACAATTACAATGCAACAACCGATATTGCGGAGAACAAGTCCTTGTCCTGGAGTTATTCAAGCGGGAATATTTTTTCTAAAAGTGAAAGTTCAAGTTTATTTGTGGTTGGTTTGAGATATGATTTCAGATAAAGTAAATAACTCTTTAGTGCTACTTGCATGGGCAATATTCTGTGCTTTGCTTCTGCCGAATCTGGTGAAGGATGGAATGTTTCTGGATGGACTTGTAAATAGTTCAATGGCAAGAAACCTTGCTTTTGGCGATGGTGGATTTTGGACCTTACATTACACAAAGGCCTTTTCCTTTCCATTTTATGATCAACTTCCATTGGCCATAGGTTTGCAATCAATTTTTTTCAGAATTTTTGGTGATCACTTATTTGTTGATCGTTTGTATTCACTGCTTACCGCAATTGTTCAGGCGATTTTAATAATTCAATTCTGGAAGTTCATATTTAAAGGTCAAGAAAAGCTTAGTAAATTCTCATGGTTGCCAATGTTATTATGGATAATCATCCCTGTTGTTAGTTGGTCCTATTCCAACAACATGCTTGAAAATACTATGGGAATATTTGATTGCTTGTCAGTCATCCTGCTTTTGAGAGCGATGGAATTTCCAAAGTATAGATTTTTATATACAGTAGGAGCAGGTATGTGTATCCTTTTTGCTTTTTTATCAAAAGGTCCGGTAGGTCTTTTTCCACTGGCTATTCCTTTTCTTATTTGGTTTTGTTTCAGAAACAGAAATATAAATTCGATGTTATTACAAAATTTAGTTCTCATTGGCACTCCTGTTTTTTTATTATTGATCATGAGTGCAATTGAGCCGCAGATTTTGGAAACATTAAAAAACTACCGGGATCATCAATTGATACAAAGTCTTTCCGGAGCCAGGGAGGCAAATAGCAATCGGTTCTATATTATTTTACGTTTATTCGGTGAATTGATACCGGTCTTAATATTTAGTAGTATTGTGTATTTCATTTCCGTTAAAAGAAAATTAGCATTTCAAGCTTCGACAAAATTAATTTCATATGGCAGATTCTTTTTGCTTCTTGCCCTGTGTGGCTCAATTCCCATTCTGATTAGTCCGAAACAAAGCGGATATTATCTGGTACCTGCTCTACCATATTTTGCATTAGCCTTTTCAGTTTTCATTGTAGAGCGTCTGGAATTGTTGTTATCGAATTCAGGTTTTATGGAGCAAAAATCAAATTATATAAATCGCTTCGCCTATTTGTTGTTTGCAGCTTTGTTGATTTTTTCCGCGCTTCAATTTGGAAGCGAGGGAAGACACAAGGAAAAACTCCAACTGGTAAGAGTCGCAAGAAATTTCATTTCCCAAAAATCTACCGTAAGTATTTGTCCGGAATTGATGTCAGATTGGGATTTGCATGCATATTTAATGCGTTACTTAACTGTAACTCTTGAACCTTCCAATGAACAAAAAATCATGATCAGAAGTAAAGATTGTTCTGCTCTTATACCAGAAGGTTATTCTGAAATTGAAACGGATTTAAAAAATTATGTTTTATACAGAAAAAATTAAATTTCTTCTTTTATTTCTGTTATTACTGTTTTTGAACTCCTGTAATAAAAATTCTCCTTTGGATGACAGGAACTGGGACTTGACTTTTGTGGACGATTTTTCAGGACCTATTCTTAATAGAGATGTTTGGAAAACAAATGTTCCCTGGGGGCAAGCATACAATGGCGACAATCAGGAGTTATGGATTGATTCTGCATTTAGAATTGAAAACGGAGTCTTAAAGATTGAAGCCAGACGAGATACAGTTATTGGAATGGTGTATGATGAAAATTTTCACAGCCTTCCAAAACAATTTTTCATCACATCCGGTATGATCCAATCTCGGGATGCGTTTGCACAACAATATGGATATTTTGAAATGAGGGCGAAAATACCAAAGGGTATTGGATTCTGGCCGGCATTCTGGATGATGGCTTATTCAGGATGGCCACCTGAAATTGATGTTTTTGAAATTCTGGGAAGAGAACCAAATCTATTGCACATGACCAATCATTTCAGTGATGATCAAGGTGCTCACAAACAAAATGCGTTTACATATCCCGGGCCAGATTTCTCTTCGGATTTTCATACTTACGGCATTGAGTGGGATCCCAAGGAAATCACATGGTATCTTGATGATAAAAGAATTTTCAGTTCTACGGTGGGTATACCGCAGGAAAGAATGTATCTACTCGCTACCTTCGGCGTCGGTGGATCATATTCCGGATTTGCAAATTCAAGCACAATTTTCCCCGCTTATTTTGAAATTGATTATATCAAAGCATATAAGCGTAAATAACTCAAAGGAAATTTTAAATCTCTACCATCTAATATTCCCAATACCACTAACCACTAACCACTAACCACTAACTACTAACCACTAACCACTAACCACTAACCACTAACCACTAACCACCAACCACTAAAAACTACTTTCTCTTCACCGGCTTGGGCGGAGCGGGAGCCGGCTTCACATTCCGTGGTTTAGATTCCGGTCGTGATACAGGAGGTGAAATTTTATCTTTTGATGGAGCAGGTTTTGATGGAGTAACATTCCGTGGAGTCACCTGTTTCGGTTCTCTTGGAGTGGATGGAGCGACTTCTCTCGGTGGTTTGGCTTGTTTGGGTGGAGAAATGTCGTTTTGTTTGTTGCGCGGAGGCTGAACAACAGGCTTCATTTCCTGCTGATCATTTTTTCGTGGAGCCTGTTTTCCAAATTCATGGATCCGTTCAGGCTGGTTTTTATCTTTAACAAAGATGTCCCTGGGTAAATTGGATCGATTTTCATTAACCCAAACATTTACTTCTCTTGAATTACGCACAGCGGATCGCCTTGGTCCGTGATAATAATTTACATACACTGTACTGAGATGAGGGTAATCGTAGAAATAATGATGATGATGAAAATGCCAATGCATAAAATACCATGATGGTTGTCCGATGATGACAATGTCACCATTCCAGAAATAAAATCCGCTATGATACCAATACGGATATGGATACCACATCGGAACATCATACCAGTAGGGGTAGCCGCACCAGTATGGATAAGGATAAAATACGGGTCTTTCTATAATTCGAACATCCACATTCCTGAGGTCATTGTCATTGTAACCATTTTCTTTTGCATAATCTTTTGTCGCGGATTCAAGTTCTTTTTTTGCATCCGGATCATTTAGTACAGTCTGTTTCCACTCTTCAGTGTCCCTGGCTTTTTGTGCTGCAAGTTCAAGTGAGAGTGCATCCATTTCTTTAGTCACTATTGCCGGATCTTCTTTGTACAAATCGCCCAAACGAACAGTCATGTTCATATTGTCGTTTAAAACAGCCAAAGCTTCCGGTTGCTGTAATAATGTGCGGAATGCTTCCTGATCGTTCCCTGCATAATTTTTTAGTATCGATTCAAATTCTGCTGAAAATGAATTTTGCTGCTTGTCAAGATCCGCGGGCAGAGTAGGGTATTTGGAGCCCACATATCTTGCATCCGCTTTTGATTCTTCAGGAAACGATATCAGAATTTCTTCCAGCTTTTCACCCGCAGGAGGATTGATGGAAGCCATCTTTGAAATGAGCCCATCAAAGCGTGTCAGGTTCCAGATTTTTTGCTGGTCTTCACGCGAATAAGGTTCAATGAGCTTTTTAAATTGTTCATTGGATTTTTTATTCGCATCGCTGATTCTTGCCAATACATCCGGATGAGTGGATGCCATTAATAGTTTTGCGCGTGTATCATTGGGATACACTGCTATCGTTTGAATATCCGTGCTGTCTTCCCTGAATAATGTTTGGATTCTCTGTTGCACATCCTGCGCGCTCAGAGAAAAATAAAATACCTGAAGGAAGAAAGCGAATACTAATCCCTTGCGTTTCATGGTTGAAAATTTTTACAAAGTTCGGTAAATCCACTCTAATTCAAATGATACCAATCATATCTTAACATTTGAAGTGAAGCCATAAAACGATAAAAACAAAAGCCGAAGAAAATTCTTCGGCTTTTATCAGAAAATATATTTTTTAATATGATCAATCAAACCAACAACCAACAACCAACA
>JBGAWX010000278.1:0-4373 GCA_044227375.1 Saprospiraceae bacterium | reverse complement strand
ATCATTACGAACTGCTGTTGAGCACAGGAGGAAGTGAAGTTTTTCAAAAAGAATTTATTCAGAATATCAAATCCGTTAAAGTCAATCAGGAGAACGAGTTGTTTGAAAATTGCAAGTTAAATTACATTCCACCTGAATGCAGGGATTTGGATTCCTTCGAATCTTTTGATGAGAGTCAATTAATTGAAGAGAACGATATCAAAGGGGTAGTGCACAATCATTCTACATATAGTGATGGTATTTATTCCATTGAAAAGATGGCGGCGGAATGCATCCGATTGGGTTACTCCTATTTAGTAATTTCAGACCACTCGAAGTCTGCAGGATACGCCAATGGTTTGCAAATAGAACGATTGGAAATGCAATGGAGGGAAATCGACGAATTAAATAAAAGATTAACTCCGTTCAGAATTTTTAAATCCATTGAATCTGACATCTTAATTGATGGTGCACTGGATTATCCTGAAGACATTTTAAAACAGTTTGATTTGGTTATAGCTTCCATCCATAGTGTATTAAAAATGGATGAAGAGAAGGCCATGAAACGATTGATTAAAGCTATTGAAAATCCCTTTACAAACATTCTCGGTCATCCCACGGGAAGATTGTTGTTGTCGCGACAAGGATATCCGGTGGATTTTGTCAGATTGATCGATGCCTGTGTGAGCAATCATGTTGCTATTGAAATAAATGCAAATCCATTAAGACTGGATATGGATTGGAAATGGATACCTTATGCAATGAAAAAAGGATTGATGATCTCCGTGAATCCAGATGCTCATAATCTCAAAGGAATACAGGATATCTATTATGGTGTAAAAGCCGGTAGAAAAGGAGGATTGCTAAAGAATAATTGTTTGAATTCGAAGTCAATCACAGAATTTGATGCATGGATTAAAACAAAAAACAGGTTTTAGTAATCATTAACATTACGTTTGAAATAGAATAAATTGCTTTCATTTTATGCAGGCTAATTTTACACTCGATTTCTTATAATTAATTTAAAATCATTTATCCACCATGAAAAATTTGAATTTTTTATCATTCGTACTTTTTATATCATTCTTAGGATTGAATGCATGTAAAAACGATAAAGCAGGCACCGAAGCAGATGCTTCTGCAGCAGCAGCTACTCCAGCAGATCCAAATGCAGCGGCAGCAGTAACACCAGAAGGAACTCCGGCACCAACAGGACCAACCACTTCAGTAGAATATACAGAAATGGTTTATGATTTTGGTGAAGTAATGGAAGGAGAGCATGTGAAATACGCTTTCAAATTTAAAAATACCGGTTCTGAACCATTAATCATTTCAGACGCGAAAGGCAGCTGTGGTTGTACTGTTCCCGATTGGCCAAGAGAACCAATTGCACCAGGTGCATCCAGTGAAATCAAAGTTGAATTTGATTCAAAAGGAAAAGGTAGTGATGACGGTCAAAAACAAACTAAAAAAGTTACCGTTACTGCAAACACCAATCCGCCTCAGACTTACCTGACCATCACAGGAGTTGTGAAGAAAGATCCTAAAGCTCCAAAAACAAATCCTGCAGCACCTGCACATTAATCTTTGATTAAATAAAATTTACAACAACCCATTCTGAGAAATTCAGGATGGGTTGTTCTATTTTTGAGCATTATATGGAAAAAATAATATCCTATTTATCCCTGATCAAATTCAGTCATACCATATTTGCTCTGCCATTTGCAGCAATAGGTTTTTTTATAGGCACGCGTGCAGTGGGTTATGAGATCCTGGATCTAAAACTATTAGTGCTGGTATTGATTTGCATGATTACTGCAAGAAATGCGGCAATGGCATTCAACCGTTGGGCGGATCAGGAAATCGATAAAAAAAATCCGAGAACTCAAAACAGGGAAATTCCAACTGGTGTCATTACCTCCCGTCATGCATTGATTTTTGTGATTGTCAATTCCATGCTTTTTATATTATCCGCATTCTTCATTAATTTACTTTGTTTTCTATTGTCTCCGGTTGCACTGATTATCATTCTTGGTTACAGTTATACAAAACGGTTCTCCTGGCTTTGTCATGTCTTTTTAGGTCTGGGTCTGGCCTTGGCGCCTATTGGAGCATACCTTGCGGTTACAGGTCATTTTCATATTCTTCCAATATTATATTCCGTGGCAGTGATTTGCTGGGTTGCAGGGTTTGATATCATATATGCTCTGCAGGACATTCAATTTGACCAGGCTCAGCATTTGCTTTCCATTCCTTCCAAATTTGGAATGTCCAAAGCTTTAGTGGTTTCTTCATGTTTGCATTTTATTTGTGCATTGAGCATCATGACCGGCGCCTGGATGTTGCACCGCGAATTTGGTTTAAGTTATTTAATGTTCAGTGGAAGCTTTTGTTTTATTGTGCTTCTCATAACACAACATATACTTATTGGAAAAGGGGATTTGAGCAAGGTAAATCTATCTTTTTTTACCACGAATGGCATTGCCAGTCTGCTTCTTGCAACCGGAACCATACTGGATTTTTATTTTTGAGATTCTAAAAATTGAATCAGTTTCTGAATAGCCCGTGTCCTGTGGCTGATTTTCACTTTAAGCTCATCACCTAATTCTGCAAAACTTTGCGAATATGGATCAGGAATGAATATTGGATCATATCCAAATCCGGAAAAACCTTTAGCTTCGGAAGCAATTCTTCCCGGAACTGTTCCTTCAAACAAATATTCGCGTCCATCAATGATTAATGCGATGACTGTGCGAAAACGGGCTGCTCTGTTTGATTCACCAAGCATTTTATTCAATACCAATTGAATATTGCGTTCATCATTTCTATCTGGGCCGGCATATCTTGCAGAATGGACTCCGGGTTCACCGTGGAGACCTTCGATTTCAAGTCCTGAATCTTCCGCAATACAATGTACTTGAAACAATTTGTATAAATACCTCGCTTTGATTAATGCATTTTCTTCCAGTGTATTTCCGTGTTCTTCTATTTTTTCAGTGATTCCAAGATCATTTAGATCTTTTATCTGATAAGTTAATGGCAGCACTTTTTCAATTTCTTTCTTTTTGTTTGGATTGTGCGATGCGAGTATTAAAATCATTTCAATGATTCAAAGATTATGAATAAGCAGGATTATCCATTCCGATTTGCTTTGAATTTCTAAATATAAATTCACGAAATTGAAAATCATCAATAAACAATCACGGATTGAACAACTCTTTAAGGAGAGCCCACAATATTTTTTTAGATGCTTCATCAGTATAACTTTTTAAAGAATTGGCAAACAATAATTGCATGCCCTGAAGATCGTACAAATGATGAATGCGTTCAAAACCCTGTAATTGAAATCGTGAAGGGTTCAGCCCAAAACAAATCACTGCAGTTTTGGAATGATGCAGTAATGCATTCAAAGGATAAACGGCATCTGATTTGCACGAAATGATTTTGATATCTACATCCGCTTGATAATGCAGAGCGGACAAAATTCTTTGAAGTAAAGCGGATGTTTCAGGTTCATTTAATTCTTGTTCATCAATAAATGCATATCGGTGGAAACCCTTAGACGCACTGGGGGGAAACCCTGAAATATCAGGAATTTCGTAATAAAATTCGCGATGTAAAACTTTTTTCAAAACTTAATCTGGAATTGAATTGTTCGAAAAATTATTAAGTTCTAAAATTAGAAATTCCTCACGAAAATCTTTAACTTTGTTCAAAACCATTATATGGAAAATCGAATCAGTACCCATCGTATCCGGCAATCGAGGATTGCGGATGTAGATTTTAACAACATACCATTTGGCAATGTGTTTGCCGATCATATGTTTATTGCTGATTTTGATGGACAACAATGGAAAAATTTTGAGATCAGACCTTTAGAGAAAATCCCTTTACATCCTGCAACCATGGCTCTTCATTATGGACAGGAAATTTTCGAAGGAATGAAAGCCTCTATCTCAGAAGATGGTGTGCCCCTTTTATTCCGTCCTGAGGATCATGCGGACCGGTTAAATGCATCTGCCAGAAGAATGTGCATGCCGGAATTTCCTACCAAGGTTTTTCTTGAAGGATTAAGTCGTTTGGTTCATTTAGATAGAGCCTGGATCCCTACGGGTGAAGAGAGTTCATTATATATACGTCCTTTGATGTTTGCGACAGATGAACATGTGGGTGTGCGATCTTCCAATACGTTCAAACTGATTATCATGAATTTGCCGTCGGGGCCCTATTATAGCAAGCCGGTTTCGTTACTGGTTGAAGATCACTTTGTGAGAGCTGTGAATGGAGGTGTTGGAGAAGCTAAGGCAGCAGGGAATTACGGAGGCAGTTTATACCCAACCAAGTTGGCTAAGGATAAAGGTTACGATCAGGTGATGTGGATGGATGCAGTGGAG
>JBGAWX010000277.1:0-4381 GCA_044227375.1 Saprospiraceae bacterium | reverse complement strand
GGAGAGTTATCTGTTGCCGTATTGGCTCTTCCTGCTTTTCCCAACACATTCTGCACTTCTGGTACAGAAAGGATGATTTTATCCTGCACTTGTAATATTCGTTTGACTTCTGAATTTGAAACATCGGGAAGTGTGACCGGCATAAAGAGTATGGAGCCTTCATCCAAAGGAGGCATAAATTCTGAACCCATGCGTAGCATCATGATGACACCAATAACAAGTGCAATAATATTTATTGAGAGCACTGATTTACGCCATTGCAAACACCAGGAAAGAATTGGCGAATACATTTTCTCAAGGGTACGGGTGACTGGATTCTCACGTTCGGGCTTTAGTTTGCCTTTAAGAAAAAATGAAATAAGTACCGGAGTTAAAGAAATGGCAAGAAAAGCATCAATAATGAGAATGAACGTTTTTGTCCATGCAAGAGGATGAAAAAGTTTGCCTTCAATACCAGTTAATAGAAAGACTGGAAGAAAGGAAGTGATGACTACAATAGTTGAGTAAAATACACCAGGTCCGACTTGCTTGGATGATTTTTCAATGATTTTAATTCGTTCTTTAGTATCCATTTATTTATCTGCCTGATATCATAAAACCTGAAAATTTATCCAATCATTTCCATTTTCAATTTTACGTTTAAATAATTTATATTTTGGTAATTTTAAAAACCTGTAAACCTTTATTTGATACAATCTGTAAAATGTATTGATCATTAGGCAATTTATCTAAGTTGATTTGTTCAAAGTTATTTTCTTTGTCAATTTTACAAGACAATACTATTCTGCCAAAAGGATCGTATAACTGAATATCCTCGATGTTAATTGAAAGATCATTGTTCACGATCGATAAAGGCCCTGCGGTTGGAACGGGCCACACCTTATATCCATTAGCCTTTAATTCATTTGTTTTTGTAGTCGTATTCTGTGTGACCAAAAATTGCCCCATCATCCCATTGTCTTCGTGAGTTAATATATGGCAATGATACATGTATGGTATATATGGATCAGAAAAATCACTGTATTTTGTAATCAATCTAACTGAACCATTCATCGGTGGAATCATCACTACATCTTTTTTGCCCTGCATATTGGCCGGTGGTGCAGAACCACTAATGGATAGTATATAAAAAGGATTACCGTGTATGTGAAATGGGTGAGCCATCATGGTCTGATTTGTAATCGTCCAAATTTCAACATCTTCTTGTTTAACAGAGAAGTTTATCACGTCCTCGTCGAATTTAACGGAGTTGATGAAAAAATTTGTCGTACTCATCATGGGTTGCGCGGTTAATCTAATGGTTCTTGTAACAGCTCCTGATTCTGGTATTGTTTTGTTAGTCGTTAAATTTTGTGGAATACTGGTTATTGCGTTTGGTGTTCGTGAAGTAACATTAATCTTTAACAGATCAAATGTTTTATTATCCAAGGGGCCCAGTTGCATTCCCATCATGGATGGGCCGCCCATGAATCCTAGTGGAAGTTCATTTCCAAATTGTTGGATGTAAAATGATTTGCCTTCCTGGCCTGAAAAGTCAACCAATATTTCTGCACGCTCCCCATTGCCTAAATTTAATTTAGCCATAGCAACCGGTGCGTTGAGTAATCCACCATCAGAGGCAACTTGGTAAAAGGTACGACCATCTTTAAATCCGATTCGAAACACCCGATGACTTGAGGCATTTAATATTCGTAATCGCACAATTTGTGCAGGACAATTTACCATTGGGTTAAGGGTTCCATTGACCATCATTGTATTATCCATTTCATCATTTAATACAATTTGTTTTGTTGCTGGATCAATAGTCTGAAACTGTAAAATCAATGGTATATCATCAATGCCATAAGTGCGTGGTAATATCAGTTTGGCTTCTTCAGAATCTCTCACTATGATTAGTCCGGCAGCACCTTTTATCACTTGTTGAAACGTTTTACCATGCAAATGCGGATGATACCAATAGGTCGAAGCATTATCCATTACTGTGAAAGATGGGTTCCACGTTTGACCGGGTAGAATTGGATTATGAGGACTTCCATCATTCTTTGGACTTATATGCAATCCATGCCAGTGCGTCGTTGTGGTATCGTACAATTCGTTAACTACATGTAGACTTAGCTTTTGTCCTTTATTTAAAATTAGAGTGGGTCCAAGATAATTTCCATTATAGCCGATGGTTGTGGTATTAATTCCACTAAAAAATTGTTTTTCACCTTCTTTAATAATGAGATGAATTGGGTTGCCTGATAATGTATCAGGAATAGGAATTAAGTTTTGTGCATTCAATTCCAGTTTCAATAAAGAAATTGTAAATAGAATCAATACTAAAAGGTGTGTACTCTTCATTATGTTTAATTTTTATAAAGGACTTGAATATTCCGGATTGTTGATATAAGTTGAATCGCTTAATGTTTTCAAAAAAGCAATAAGATCCTTTTTGTCCTGGTCAGTTAAATTCAATCCTTTGAAATTATTTTGTAGAAGATCGCTTGTTGTCGAAGATTTTTTTGCATGTGAATTGTAATGCTCTACTACTTCTTCGAGGGTTTTAAAACGGCTGTCGTGCATATAGGGTGCGGTTAGTGCGATGTTTCGCAAAGAAAGCACTTTAAATTTTGCCTTGTCGTTATCGCTTTTCGTTACGTTATATCTGCCTAAATCTTTAAAATTCGCTTCATCATCCAAGCCGTTATTCATGTAATCATTGTTGGTAAAATTAAAACCACCATGACAATGGAAGCATTCTGCCCCTTTTATATTATTTAATGGATCTGTTTCGGTGAAAAACAATTCTTTGCCATGCAATTCTTCAGCAGTAAAATTTACTTCTCCTTTTAAGTATCGATCGTATTTTGAATCATGACTCACAATAGTCATCATGAACTGTTCCAGGGCAAGGCTTACTTTCAAGGCACTTACCGTATCATTTCCAAAGGCCCGGATAAACTGATTGGTAAATTTTTTATCATTTTGTAATTTGGAAACCATGTTGGGTAAGGTCTCATTCATTTCCAATGGATCCTGAATGGGTTTCAAAGCCTGATCGCGCAAAAGTGGAGCGCGTCCATCCCAGAAAAATCCATTGTTGTGATATACTAAATTAAACAAACCCATGGCATTTCTTTTTCCTTCCAGTTTTTCCACTCCGATACTGAAAGGTCTGATATCGGCGAATGCATCCTTTTGTACATGACAATCAGCGCAAGCTTGCGCGAGATCCTTTGATAATTTTTTTTCGTAAAATAGCATTCTTCCCAATTGAACTTTCTGTTTTGTCAGCAAATTGTCAACGGGGATAACAGGATCAGGAAGATCACCTTTTAAATCCAGATCAAATGGGGTCGGGTCATATACCGGAATTTCTTCGTCTTTACTACATGTAAGCGTTAAGAACATGATGGCCAAAATGGGAAATAGAATTTGAAGTTTCATTTGATTCTATAATTTGAATTATTAATAAAGTGAGTATCTGTCAATGACTTTAAAAAATTAACGAGATCGTTTTTTTCTTGATCAATAATTGAAAAGCCGGAAATTAATGGACTTTTATGTGAATTGTTCTTGCCCCCGGAGGAATAGTGTGCTATAATTTCTTCAAGTGTGTTTATGCTTCCATCATGCATGTATGGAAAAGTGATTTCAACATTTCTTAAGGATGGAACTTTAAACAATGAACGATCTTCTTCCTTTCCGGTGAGTCTCATTCGTCCTTCATCCGGATCATTTTCATAAAGTCCATTATTTATAAAGGCGTAATTTGTAAAATTGAATCCAGTATGACATTGATTGCATTTTAATTCTGGGCTGTTAAATAATTTCATTCCATTTTTCGCAGATATGGAAATGGCGTTAGAATCTCCACTTATAAATTTATCATAAGGAGAGCTCCCACTTAACAGTGCCCTTTCAAATGTTGCAATAGCCCGGGTAATAACGAATGGATCAGGCATTCGATCGTAAGCTTCTAAACTCATCGCTCTGTATACTGCCTGTCTGTTTAATTTATCTGCGATATTCAGGATGTTATCATCGAATTCATTGTGCTCTTGTATAGGCACACCAATCTGCATTTCTAATGTCGGTACGCCACCTTCTCTAAGCAAGTAAGGATGATAAATCACATTAGCAAGGGAGGGAGAATTCCTGCTTACAAATCTTCCCATAATGCCTTCACTAACTTTCCTTCTGTCAGTAAAAGCAAATTCCGGTTTATGGCAAGATGAACAAGAAATCGTTGAGTCACTCGATAAAATTGGATCATAAAATAATTTCCGTCCAAGTAAAAAACGGGAATCATTAAATTCATTATCTGCGGGAAATGATGGAGTTGGAAACCCGGTAGGCAATTCAAAATATGATTCTGTGTTTACCTCTTCATGATGAC
>JBGAWX010000276.1:0-4392 GCA_044227375.1 Saprospiraceae bacterium | reverse complement strand
CTGACTCCGTACTCGCTACGGTTCAGGAGCCTCGTAAGGAAGAAGTTGTGGTCGCTGCTGACCAAGAAAGCCAATCCCAGCATTAAAATTCCTATCCTTTTTTGTTTCTCTGAATTCATGATGACAAAAATAGATCAAATATTTAACAAAATAAAATTATATCTATTGAATACTTTTGTTCCTTCAACTGAAGTGGATTTAATTTTATTCGCGCATTATACTAATCAGCCCTATATGCATCATTTGCACAAAATCAACACCTATTTTTTTTGCCTTGCTTCCTGTTTCCTCATATTCCTATTGATCACCTTACCAACAGAGTTGCCTTCACAATCCCTCAGATGGCAGCAACGCGTTGAGTATACTATGGAAATATTTTTCGATCATGAACATCATCAATTTGAAGGGAAGCAGAATTTAAAATTATGGAATAACAGTCCGGATACTCTCAGAAAATTATTTTATCATTTATACTTCAATGCCTTTCAACCCGGAAGTGACATGGATGTTCGCTCCCGGTTGATGCCGGATCCGGATCCCCGAATTGGTGGAAGAATTCAATTGCTTTCAAAAGATGAAATTGGGTATCACAAAATAAAATGGATCAGACAGGGTCAGGATAAATTACAATACTCCATTCACGGTACAATTCTTGAAGTCCAACTTACTAAACCAGTAAAACCCGGAGAACTTGTGCAAATCGATATGAATTTCGAATCTCAGGTACCTGTTCAGATACGAAGAAGCGGAAGAAATAATAAAGAAGGTATCGATTATTCGATGGCTCAATGGTATCCTAAACTGTGCAATTATGATGAACAAGGATGGCATACACCTCCATATGTTGCAAGAGAATTTTATGCTCCATGGGGTGATTTTGATGTAACGATAACTATGGACAAAAAATATTGCATAGCCGCAACAGGTATTTTGCAAAATCCGGAAGAAGTAGGTTGTGGTTATTCAGATCGGTCTTCAAACCGGTCCATGAAGAAATGGAAATTCCTTGCAACGAATGTACATGATTTTGTTTGGGCTGCAGATCCTGACTATACTCATATGACTTTCAAAAGAAAAAATGATTGCATACTTCATTTCTTTTTCCAAGACGATGAGAAAACCAATGAAGCCTGGAATCAATTGCCTGCAATCATAGATAAAGCTCTTGATTTTATTGAATCAAAATACGGACCTTATCCATACCATGCGTATTCGTTTATACAGGGTGGAGACGGAGGAATGGAATATCCAATGGCGACATTAATTACCGGCAACCGGTCCATCAATAGTCTGGTTGGAGTATCGATCCATGAACTCATGCACAGCTGGTATCAGATGATGCTTGCTTCAAATGAAAGTTTATATCCCTGGATGGATGAAGGATTCGCTTCCTATGCAGAAGAAGAGGTGATCAATTATCTGCGAAAACAAAAATTAATTTCAGGGGAAGTGGAAAAAGATCCGCATGCTGAAACCATTGCAAATTACAGAGCATTTGCCAACAGTGGACTGGAAGAAGTACTGAGTACTCATGCAGATCATTATTCGACAAACAGAGCTTATGGCATGGCTGCTTATAACAAAGGTGCAGTGTGTCTTACCCAATTAAAATACATAATGGGCGAAAGAGCATTCGATAAAGGGATGCTGGACTATTACTGGAAATGGAAATTCAGACATCCAAATCCAAATGATTTCATACGGATCATGGAAATGGCTTCAGACCTGGAATTGGATTGGTTTAAAGAATATTTTGTCTACACTACAAAAAAGGTAGATTATGGCATTGACAGCGTGTTTGTATTTAACAATAAAACAAAATGCAGATTGATTCGCGCTGATCTGTTTCCAATGCCTGTTGAACTAAAAATTACTTATGCCGATGGAAGTAATGAATTATACTACATTCCTTTGAATCTGATGTTAGGAAATAAAACGTTTCCACCGAATATCAGAGTAAAACGACTTGACGAATGGTCCTGGGTCAATCCTTATTACGAATTTGAAATTGACAAAGCCCTTGATGAAATCAAAGAGATTCAATTAAATCCCGAAAATCAATTAATCGATGTCAACTCATCAAATGACCTCATCAGATTCAACAACTAAACAATATGCAAACCAAAGAATTTTTACTCCATTTACCGGAAAAAGTAAACACTCATGCACTTGAAGGACTTTCTACTTGCTTTCATTTTGACCTGGAAGGGGAGGAAGGTGGACAAGTCACTGTACTCGTTGAAAATGGAAGCATGAAAACCAGCGAAGGTCTGAAGGGCACTCCAACGTGCATCATCAATGCAAAAGCTGATGATCTGAAAAAAGTATTTAAAGGAGAACTCAATCCCATGATGGCCATTTTAACTGGCAAATTAAAAATCAGCAATCAAAGTGAGATGATGAAATTTGCCAAATTACTGGGGTGGATGTAATTGAGGAAAGCTTTAGGCTAAAGTAATTAAGAATGAATATGATTACTTATTCTGAATAGATTTCAAACGCCCTAGAAATTAAGTCGCATGGAAATCTGTCCGCCGGATGAATAGATATTCGGAGTATATTGAAAACTCAAATTCCTGGACACATCGAATTCCTGAAGATGCCTGTCCACAAAAGCTTCAATGCCATTTAACAGATAGATGATCCCAATACCAATATAACTGAGTTGCAAATTTTTATCATAATACTGACGGTAACTATTTATTCCCTGCAAACTCAAAATGTCTTTAAACTCATCAACATCGGGATCATTCATTTTCTCTGTATCCACTCTGGAGTGATATGCTTGATCAAACCGCTTGTATTGCCTTGAATTGAAATCAATAAAATATACCATCAATCCCAGTCCTGCATAAATAACAGGCACTTTCCAATAACTATGATTGTAAACTTGTCCGGCTCCTGGAATAATCAAGGAATATAAAAATGCTTTGCCCGGTTTTCCTTTAAACAAAACGGAAATTACTCCGGGGGTCTTTACTTCTTTTTGGATACTCGTATCCTTGTTGATTACATTGGGTAGGCTATCACTTGCTTCCTGTGCAATGGCAATTCGAAGTGATAGTAGAAATGCGAAAAAAAGTAAAAATGATCTATTCATAAATCATTCTTCAATACGATCCAGGATATCATTTAATTGTCTGTCATCTTTGAACTTGATGACGATCTGTCCTTCACCATTTGATTTACGATTGATATTCACTCTGGATCCGAAAAACGCACTCATCCGATCTTCAAGTACTTTGATTTGTGTTTGTGTGGTAGAAGGGGGAGGAGAAACCGGTCTCCTCGCTTTAGACTTGGTATAACTTTGCAATATTTTTTCAGCATCACGCACCGACAACTCTTTACTTTGAATGTCTTTAAACAATTGCATTTGTTGGATAAGATCGTCAACACCCGCAATGACGCGGGCATGTCCCATAGAAAGACTTTTGTTCTTAATGGCATTCTGAATTTCAACCGGCAATTTTAATAATCTTACATAATTGCTGATCGTACTTCGTTTTTTTCCAACCCGCGATGATAATTCTTCCTGAGTATACTTGTATTCATCCGACAAGCGCTGATATGAAATGGCTATTTCTATTGGATTTAAGTCTTCACGTTGAATATTCTCCACCAATGCCATCTCTAGCATTTCATTGTCATTAGCAGTGCGTACATAAACTGGGACTTCTTGCAAACCGGCCAGTAAACATGCACGGTAACGTCGCTCACCACTTATGATTTGATATTCATCTATATTGGTTTTACGAACAGTTAATGGTTGAATGATTCCATAGGTTTTGATGGAATCTGCCAATTCCTTGATGAGCTCTTCTTCGAAAACATGCCTGGGCTGTTGTTTATTCGGGTGAATCTGAGCAATAGGAATAACACTCACTGCATTTATAGCAGTACTACTTACCGGATTATTTTTTACTCCTGTTTCTGTGTTGATGTTGGACAGCAAGGCTCTTAAGCCCTTGCCCAATTCGCTTTTCTGGCTCATAAGTCTAAGTTAATTTTTGCGCATGAATTCATCCGCAAGATTTAAAAAATTATGACTCCCCTTACTCGATGCATCATACAATACCACGGGCTTTTTTACCAATGGGGCTTCCGAAATTTTTGAATTCCGGTGGATGATGGTCTCAAATACCGGAAGATGAATATTTTCTTTAATGTTCTGGATCACCATAGTCGACAACCGCAAGCGCTTGTCATACATACTCAAGAGCACCCCTTCAATTTCTAAAGAGGGATTCAATACCGATTTGACCAGATCAATGGTGTTCTTAATTTTTGACAAACCTTCCAAAGCAAACAATTCACATTGCACAGGTATAATCACGGAATCGGCCGCAGTTAGTGCATTGATTGTAGTCAACCCAAGTGAGGGCAAACAGT
>JBGAWX010000275.1:0-4410 GCA_044227375.1 Saprospiraceae bacterium | reverse complement strand
AACATGTACGCAGATATAAAAAAACAACTTGCAGAAGAACTTCAATCTATAAAGGATGCAGGATTGTACAAATTGGAAAGAACCATTACTTCTCCTCAAGGTGCGGTGATTCAAACTAAAGAAGGTGGTGAGGTTCTCAATTTTTGTGCAAACAATTATTTGGGATTGTCTTCGCATCCTGAAGTGATCGAAGCTGCAAAGTCTGCTATAGATCATTATGGTTATGGAATGTCATCGGTGCGATTTATTTGTGGTACTCAGGATCAACATAAATTACTGGAACGGAAGACTGCCGAATTTTTGGGAATGGAAGATTGCATTTTGTATGCTGCAGCATTTGATGCAAATGGCGGAATATTCGAACCGAGCTTACTGGAGCAGGATGCCATTATTTCCGATGAATTGAATCATGCATCCATCATCGATGGAATTCGGTTGTGTAAAGCGCAACGATTCCGTTACAAGCACAATGATATGAATGACCTTGAAGAGAAATTAAAAGAAGCGAGCTCTGCAAGAAGGAAAATGATTGTTACGGATGGTGTGTTTTCTATGGATGGCACGATTGCACAACTCGATAAGATCTGTGATCTGGCGGACAAATACAATGCTATGGTGATGATCGATGAATGTCATGCAACTGGTTTTATGGGAAAGACGGGACGCGGTACTCATGAATACCGGAATGTCATGGATCGCATTGATGTCATCACGGGAACTTATGGCAAAGCTTTAGGTGGTGCTTCCGGAGGATTCACTGCGGCAAAGAAAGAAATCGTCGACATGTTGAGACAGCGCTCAAGACCTTATTTGTTTTCGAATACATTGGCACCATCCATTGTTGGTGCTTCAATTAAAGTATTGGATCTCTTGACTTCTTCAACACAACTCAGAGATCAGCTTGAGAAAAATACCAAGTACTTTCGCAAAGCCATGACAGATGCCGGTTTTAATATACTTCCCGGGGAACATCCGATAGTTCCGGTGATGCTTTATGATGCACCACTAGCACAACAGTTTGCAGCAGAACTTTTAAAGGAAGGCATTTATGTTGTTGGGTTCTTCTATCCTGTGGTTGCACAAGGTAAAGCAAGAATACGCGTTCAGATTTCTGCCGGTCATCAGCAGGAGCACCTGGAAAAATGTGTAAGCGCATTTACTAAAGTCGGAAAAGCATTATCAGTTATCTCATAGTCTTTTGACTTTTATTTGAATTGAGCAAATCAAACTTCAGGGCACTCCTGGTTTGACCATATGGTTTGAAGGATCATTTATGAAAACAGGAATTATTCAACATTTATATTTCATCATTGGCGTTCCTGCAGCAATCCTGTATTCTCAGGTTGAACATTCGATTGATAAACAGAATTTTTTCGAACTGCATACGGAAATCAGTGCATCTGAATTGATAAAGTGCCGACCCACAGATTTTGTTGTACAAGTTTGTAATCAGGGTGAACTTACTGCAAAAGAATGCATGCTCGATGTAGCATTGGCAAAGCAATTCGATAAGTTAAGTGACGCTTCGGTTTCATTTGTAAATATCAACTCCGGCAAGTATCAATTCCAAATAGGAGATTTGAAAAAAGATCAGTGCTTTAATTTGAAGTTTAGGGCAATAGTGTCCTGCCGTTTGGTGATTTCAGGTCAATCGTTATGTTATTCCGCACATGCTTATTGTGATAGCGCACTTAATGTAAGTAAATCGGATTGGAGTGGTGCAGACATTCATCTTGAGGGAGAATGTTTAAGTGGAACCGTCGAATTCAAAATTGCAAATCGGGGAAATGTTGATATGAAAAGTGCAGGAAACTACTGCATTATTAAAAATGATAAATTTTATTTGAATTCTACTTACAAACTGGCTGCGGGTGAATTTAAAAAAATCAATCTGCCTTCTGATGGTGCAACTTGGATCGTCGAAGCAACACAGGATGTCAATCATCCGGATCAATCTGTATTGTCAAGGTCCATTGAGGCATGTTCCACAAATAGTGATTTTGACATTGGCTATTCCATGATGTATCCTTTGCCGGAGCAGGGATTGGCTCATGATGAAGAATGCCAGGAGGTCAAAGAAACTTCTGATTCAAATTCTGTGGCAGGATTTCCTTATGGATTTGGGCCTGCAAAATTGTTAAGTCCTGTTACAGATATTGAATACACTATACGGTTTCAGAATACCACTCATGCGGAGGTGTCAGAGTTGAAAATCGAAGATGTCTTGTCACCGGCACTGGACCCGAAATCAATCTATGCAGTATTGTCCGGTCACAATTATGAAATGCATTTGGATTCAAATCAGTATTTAATTTTTGTGTTTAAAAAAATTAAGCTTGCATCTGTTTTTGTGGATGAATCAAACTCAAGGGGTTTCATTTCCTTTAAAATAAAACAAAAGCCGGGAAACTTCTTCAGAACCTTTATAAAAAACGAAACGTGGTTATTCTTTGATCGTGATGTTGTAGTAACTACAAAGCCGGTGTATCATGAAATCGGAAGAGTCATTGGAGTGGTGGCTGCATCGGATGCTGATAAACCTGAAAAAACATTGTATGATCCGGAGCAGGATCAATTCAGCACTATATTTCAAATAGAAACCAAAGCATACGATCAATTGACATGGTCCATCACGGATATTCTCGGTCAAAGAATTTGTTCAGGTTTGGTTTACGGAAAGACCATCAAAATTCCAAGCAGTTTTAATTTCAGAGGGATCTATTATTTAGAAATTCCAACTGATATAAAAGGAAAAGTCTACAGGAAGTTGTTTTTGAATTGATCCTAAACGAATGAATGAAAGAGGTTTCAGGATTGAATTCTAATTGTAAAATTTTGTGAGAAATTGAGTATCATTGTATGATTATTGGATAATGAGAATTGTGACCTTGACTCAAAAGGTGAATTTCCAATAAAGGAAGAGGATCATTAGGCAGCGTTTTCAATACGAAAGAGTTCTTACCCTATCTAAATACTTCTTTATGAAAAACTTATCCTTGTTATTCTTTTCTTTTTTTATGTTTCCTCTATCGAATTTTATTAATGCTCAGGGTTCTGCTCCCTATTTATCGATTTTGAGTCCTTCAAGCATTGTCGGTATCTATTATCAGGACAGTTCCGATTTTAGAGGAACCAGTGGTTGGGGTGGAAGTATATCCGGTAGTAATTTCATTGGTCAGGCAAAGATTCCGGAAAATGATGAATTGCTGTGCAGTGATGATAAAACAGATTTTACCGGGAAGATTGCTATCATCAGAAGGGGAACCTGTGAGTTTTCAATGAAAGCACTTAATGCACAGAATAAAGGTGCATCTATGGTCATCATTGTTAATTTTGATAATGCAGTGGTGACTATGGCGGCAGGATCAGTTGGGAACCAAGTTAATATTCCTGTTTTTTTTGTCAAGAAAGATATTGGTGAAATGATAATTGATGCTTTAAAAGATAATGAAGATGTAGTCTTGTCTATTGGAAGCATCCCTGAAGGATTTGGATTGGTTCAAGGATACGTCCGTCAGGATCTGAATGGTAATTGTATTTCAGATAATTCAGACAAAGGGTTAAGAGATTTTTCAGTTTTTGTAAAAGATAAATCTGGAAATTCATCTAAAGTAAAAACAAATGACTATGGATTTTACAGGCGTTATTTAAGTCCTTTGTTTGGACCATATAAATTATCCGTTTTGCCTAAAAATTCTTCATGGTCTGTATGTGATAAAGAAAAGGAAGTTGCGGTTTTAGTTCATGATACTGCTGTGTTGGATTTTGCTGTCGAAAGCAATAAAGATTGTATTGAATTGCATACAGAAATCACAGCTTCGCGACTAAGAAGATGTTTCAATGCAGAATTTTATGTAAAAGTTTGCAATGAAGGGACGGTGACTGCAAATCAAAGTTATGTGGATATTGGATTGGCAAAGGAATTCGGAGCAATCGATTATGCAAATAAAAATTATACCGTCATTGGTCCTGATCTGTATCGTTTTCAACTCGGAGACTTACAGGTGAATGATTGTGCTACTATAGAATTTCGGGCTAAAGTAATTTGTGATTCCGTGGTACTGGATCAAACACTTTGTTATTTTGCCCAGGCACATCCGGATACATCTTGTCAGGACATCAGCATTTTATGGAGTGGAGCAGATATCAAAGTTGAGGGACATTGTTTAGGAAATGAAGTAGAATTTATTCTCCGTAATGAAGGTAAAGGAAACATGTCTTCCATTGGAAAATATGTTGTGGTTAAAGATGATGAGTTGTATCAATCATCGACTTATCAATTGACTTCCGGTCAATCAAAAATAATAAGTGTACCTGCTGATGGATCTACCTGGCATATCGAGGCGACACAGGAATCATACAATCCAAATCCATCTCTTGTATCCAAAACCATAGAAGCTTGTACATCAA
>JBGAWX010000274.1:0-4457 GCA_044227375.1 Saprospiraceae bacterium | reverse complement strand
AGTGGTTATAATGTGATCCCGAATTATGGTCAATATGAAAATGTAAGCAATAGTGTTTGTTTCGAAAAAGAAATCAATCAAAAATAGAAGAATATGAATTTATGCATTGGGCTTTTTTCAATTTAATTAATAAAACCATTTGAATATGAAAATTTGGAAAGTTGAAATTGTTTTGAGTATTGTTTTTATTCTTCTTTCATTTGCAGCAGGGTATTTTCCACCTGTCATATTTTTAAAATGGATAACATTTGTCTTATTGATTTGGTTTGTTCTTCGTAAAATTAAAAGGGATCAAAAAGCCGGAATTAGACTTCAGTTCGGAAAGTCAATTCGTATGATAGCAACATTTATAGGATTGGCAGTAGCCTCAGTGCCCTTAACGGATGTTGCAAAAGCTAAACACAACGGAGTGCTTTTCCCTTATCAAACTATACATCGAAGTAATTATTATATACAGGAAGATATTAAGGACACATTTAATTTTTCCGGATACATTCAGGAGCTTGAGCTCGTAGCGGAACATTTTCAGACTCAATCAGATTTGGTTTTGTTTGAAGGTAAATATTTTAAATATCTGATCATAAAACATGAACCGGGAAATTCGAAAAAGAAAATTTTAATTATTGCATCAATTCATGGTGATGAACCAGCCGGTGCTTTGTCAATCCCTGTTCTTCTGAGAAATCTAAAGGAAGATAGCGGCAAATATGCTGATGCATCCATATTAATTTTATCTCCAATGAATCCTGTTGGACTTGCATTTTCATCAAGAGAAAATGAAATGGGGTGCAACCTCAACAGAGATTATCATAACCCAACTCAGGCAGAAACAAAACGGATAATTTCTGAAATTGATAAATTCAAGCCGGATATCATTCTCGATTTGCATGAAAATAATGGAAACTGGAAAACCTGTATCATGGCAAATTCACTTGTATCTGACGAACTAGGGAAGAATTTGTGTGAAGACCTTAAAACAAAATCAATTCCTCTGGCCGAATTTGCATTTGACACAAACCTGGAAATCCCCGGCTGGCACAAGCGTGGCTCCTATAGAAAAGCCATAAACTATCTGGCAGGACTAAACGACTTGATGCGATATGGGGAAGAAAATAATATTCCGGTAATCACACTTGAAAGTGATCAATCTCTCGAACAGAAGAAAAGGATAGAAATATGTACATCAGTTGTGAATGCATTAATTCATTACGATAAACCCATTGGTAAGTTGTAGACTATTTTGATCTCGTATTGGTTAAATTTCATGTGCCATCAGATTAATCTATAATAACACAGATAGATTGAATTCAACATAAAATAGCAGATATACTAAATTGGAAATGCAATTTTTGATGAAGTATAAAATGAACGGTTTATTATTTTAAAAAGAAAATTATGCAAACAATACTCGGCTCAGGTGGAGCAATTGGAACGGATCTCGCAAGATTTTTAAAATCCTATACAAATGATATCCGCCTGGTTAGTAGAACTCCAAAGAAAGTGAATGATACGGATCTTTTACATCCGGCGGATTTATCTTCTTCGGATCAAATCGACAAAGCAATCGAGGGAAGCGAAGTGTGTTACCTGACAGTTGGCTTTGATTACAAATTAAAAGTATGGAAAGAAAAGTGGCCTGCGTTAATCAAGAGAGTAGTTGATGCTTGCATTCGTCACAATTCAAAATTGGTATTTTTCGATAACGTGTATGCAATCGGCGCGAATCATGTGGGTCACATCACAGAAGACTCTCCAATCAGTCCTACAAGTAAAAAGGGAGAAATTCGTGCTGCTGTAGACCGACACATTTTAGAGAATGTTGAAAAGGGAAAATTGCAGGCAATCATAGCGCGATCTCCTGATTTTTTTGGTCCTGTAAAAACTGCCAATAGTTTATTGATGAGTACGGTTTATGACAATTTGAAAAAAGGCAAAGCTGCACAGTGGTTATGTAATTCGAATGTGATTCACAGCATGGGGTATGGACCCGAACTGGCTAAAGGAACAGCCATGCTTGGTAATACTCCTGCGGCATTTAACCAGGTTTGGAATCTTCCGGTTGATCAGGAAACCCTCAATGGTAAGCAATGGGTAAAATTGTTCGCGGATGAAATGAATTGTCAGAACAAATTAATGGTACTACCCGCAGCCGGCATTTGGTTCATAGGTTTGTTCATTCCCGTATTAATGGAATTTTATGAAATGCGCTATCAGTTTGACAGGGACTACTTTTTTGATTCATCAAAATTCATAAAGCATTTTCATCACACACCGATTTCAAATCGCAATGCTGTAAAACAGGTACTTTCCATCCTACCTAAATAATGAATTATTTTTTCCACAATGAAGTATGCCCATCTCCAGATAGGATTTAAAGATGATGGGTTTTCATTTTTCCGCTACAAAAGCCGATTGCGAAGTTGAATTTTCGATGAGTTTCATTGCCTTTGAAAAAAGGAATTACCACATCGACCTTCAACATGTCCTGTTGTGTTAACATTTATATGTGAAAAAGTAGTGGCTATGTTACCTGAGCGGCAGCATATATTCCTAACCTTTACAAGCACTGACATTCAAACTCTCTTGCACCCACTGAAATAAACTGTTTCGAATGATAAAAAGAATACTCTTTTTTGTTTTACTCTTCCTGACCCTGTCCAACATGATATCTGGACAAACCTCCATTAGTACGATGAGTGATGTGAATAATCTGCTTGAAGAAGTTGAATTTAAGGTCATGTTGCAGACAGATCTTCACAAAGCGGAGGCATTGGATCTGGCTTCGAAAAAATACTTCATTCCCTTTACGAATTACATAGACTTAAACGTTATCGGAAAAGGTAAAAGCATCACTTTAAGCAGTGATAAATTAAGTGAATATATCATTTCTCAAATTAACAATGTAGCCACTTCTGAACAATTAGGAGAAAGAATACTGAATGAATTTCTTACATCCGGTTTTGTTGATGACGAAAAGAAACAGGCAACAGAAAAAGATAAGCCCAGAGTTTCGCTTGGTGGTTATTTTGTTTCGGAGTACGAATACCATGAGGAACCAGATGGTGTTTTTCATTCTTTACTAGAGATCAATCAAACAAGGATCTTTGTCGCGGCGGATATCAATCCATCTGAAACGAAGAACAGAATTTCATTTTTGGGCGAATGGAATCCAATTCCTGAAGAAGTTATTCATCAGATTGATGAACTAAGTTTTATCCGCGACACAACAACCTATACCTTGAGTAATCCGGAAGAAAATGCAGGGATGATTCACACAGCTAATGGCGAACTGATTCCATTTGAAAGACTGTATGTAAAAATTGAAAATCTTGCCGGCAGCAAATTTAATCTGACTGTTGGTCAGTTTAGAAACCCGTTTGGTTTCTGGAGTGATTATACGTCTCATCGAAATTTTACTTCGACAAAGGGAAATCAACTGGTGAACGGTTTTGCCTTGAAGAAAATAGATCTCGGACTCAAACTTGACGGAAAGCTAAGTGCCAGATGGGAATGGTCGGCCGCCATCATGCACGGTAGATTGAGCCGGACATCACCACTCAACAGAGCGGATGGAGATGACAAGAAAGATTTCTGTGGACACATAAGACATACATCAAAAAAATTCTCACTAGGTGCATCAGCATATTTGGCGGAATTCAATGTCAGCCGGATTGCTTTGGGTGTTGACTATCAGGTTAATTTTAAAAAACTGACCATTAGCGGCGAAACTGTTTATCAGAAAAATGATCAGCCGGAAAAAATCTTTTCTAATGTTGGCGGAATCCGGGATCTGGCCTCTTTCTCATCTTATCTTCAATTCGATCTTGAACTCTCTCATAAATTCCATTTGTACGGAATGTATGAAATGTGGAATATGATGGCCAATGGAGAAAATGTTGTATCTAATCCTGAAGCAAAATTGTTCCAGGGAATCCGATATATTTTTAACAACAACCTTCATTGGACAATCGTAGAATATGGACATATGTTTCACGAAGGCTACGATAAAGGATTTACTCATTTGTCTTCAGCTATCGATCTGACATTTTAAAAATTACGACATTGATAAAACGAGGAATTCTTTTCGGTAGCTTTTATTTAATGGCTCTGCTGGTCAATGCAGCATCAGTTTACAGTCAGACGAATTATAAATTTGAGGCCATCTATATTTATTCTTTTACCAAATACCTGAGCTGGCCGGATAACACAATTAAAAATCAATTTGTAGTTGGGATATATGGATATTCACCGATGCAACAGGAATTGGTTTCAGTTACTAATGGGAAATCCGTAGGCGACAAAAGCATTTCCGTGAAAAGTTGCAATACTCTGGAAGAAATCGAAAACTGTCAGATCCTTTTTGTGTCAACTGAATATGAAGGAGATTTACCGGAGCTGACAAAAATCGCCAATGCCAAACACATTTTATTGATCACTGACGGAAATGAAATGAGTGG
>JBGAWX010000273.1:0-4486 GCA_044227375.1 Saprospiraceae bacterium | reverse complement strand
TATATGGAAATCCTCTTTTAAAGCAGAAAGCTGGAAGTATAACAAAAGATTACCCTGATCTATCCGAGCTTATAAGTAACATGTGGGAAACTATGTATTTTGCTAATGGAGTTGGATTGGCGGCTCCTCAAATCGGATTATCCATCCGTTTGTTTATCGTAGATTCCATCCAATACTACGAGAAATTAGAGAAACCGAAAGGAATAAAGAACGTTTTTATAAATCCTGAAATACTTGATGAATACGGACCTGAATGGCCTTTTGAAGAGGGTTGTTTAAGTATACCCAAAATAAATGCAGAGGTCATGCGGACTACTCACATCAAGATAAGATATTTGGACGAACGGTTCAATGAACATATTGAAGTGTTTGATGAAATGAATGCGAGAATCATCCAACATGAATATGATCATATTGAGGGAATTTTATTCATTGATAAAATCAAACCAGTCAGAAGGCAAATACTTCAACGCAAGCTCGAAAAAATCAAAAGGGGAATCGTCAATGCGGCCTATCCGGTGAAGCAATAAATTCGTGTTTTAAATCTCATTCTTTAACTAATTTTGTTCCAAATGAAAATTATGTTAAAAAATATTGCATTAAGTTTATTTTTAATATGTAACAGTTTTACATATAGTCAATTAAGGCAAATCTTAGTGCTTAATGAAGGAGCATTTGATTACCCAAATAATCGGATATTGGTGCCTGTATCCATTGGCAATTTTGATCCTTCTACCGGCGTGTATTCTAAAAAGAATGAAATTACAGGATCACGATTTGCATCTGATATTGTAATCGATAATCAGAATTATTGGGTAGCCGCAGATAATAAATTAGTATGTTACAATCTCAGTACTCATGAAAAATTAAAGGAATACTTTGTGGAAGGCATTCGAAAAATTGCATTTTATGAAGACATGATCATTATTACGCGTGGGGAGTATCTGAAAAAATTTTCGTCTTATGTCCAGATTTATAACAAGAATACATTTAATCTGATATTTGAAATTCCGTTTAATGATCTTCCGTATTCGGCAGAAAGTATTATCGTAAAAAGCGATGCAGCTTATATCGCTGTAAACAATGGATTTGATTTTGGCAATGAAGTTGGTAAAATTGTAAAAATAGATCTAAAGAATGTTTCGGTCATTGAAACCATTGACTTGGGAGCGGATGGCAAAAATCCTGAAAATCTAATGATAAAAGATGATTTATTGATTTCTCTCAATAACAAAGATTTTACCGGAAGTTCAGTATCCTTGATCAATTCGGTTTCGTCATCAGTCTCAACTCATAATTTATCTAATGTAAATTCTTTATGTGGAACATCAACATTGATGGGAGAATTGGTAGTCTATCAGGAGATAGGAAAAACGGATTTGGGATCTTTTGAACTTACCTCAAGACAATCTGGATTTCTTAAAAATTTGAACAAAAGTTTTTACGGAATGACTTATGATTCAAAATCTAAATATTTATGTGCAGCGGAAACGGATTTCAGGACTACCGGGAAAGTTTATATTTATGATACGGATTTTAAAGAAGTGTTCGCATTCGACGCAGGCATTGCACCGGGATATTTTGCTTTCGATGATGCGGCGTCAGTGAGTGTTAAAAATGCAAAACCATTAGAGTTTGAAATCAGTCCGAATCCTGTTTATTCAATACTTAAAGTCATCTCTAATCAGGAACTTGAAGAAATGAAACTTATGGATTTTTATGGTCGGGAGTTGCTTCGAAGTGATAACGAGAAAATAGATCTTAAGGAGCTTCATCCTGGTGCTTACATTATAATGGTTCGGGTAAAAGAAAAGCTGGCTTATAAAAGATTTATTAAAGCAGGCAACTAAATCTTTGAAAAGTGCGGAGAGAGAGGGATTCGAACCCTCGGTACCCTTTTGGAGTACACACACTTTCCAGGCGTGCTCCTTAAACCACTCGGACATCTCTCCGGTTACCGTTTGAATTTGGAGTGCAAAACTAACTTAATTCATTGAGCTGAAAAACCTTTCTTGCATTTTCACTAGTTATTCGGGCAATTTCTTCAATAGAAATCTGCATGGTTTCTGAAATAAATTGTGCTATTAACGGTATGTAAGCACTTTCATTCCGTTTGCCTCTGTTTGGAACTGGTGACAAAAACGGTGCATCAGTCTCCAATACAATTTTATCTAAGCCTATTTCTATTAGAACTTCTTTCAACATAGAATTTTTATAAGTAATGACTCCCCCAATTCCAAGATGGAATCCTAAGTCAATTATTTTTTTTGCCTGCTGGATAGTTCCTGTGAAGCAATGAAAGATACCTGTTAATTTTCCATCCTGATGCTTACTTACCAAATCTATATTCTGATCAATCGTTTCCCTGGAATGAATTATTATTGGTTTTCTTGTTGTTTTACACCACTCCATTTGTGTTGAGAATGAATTTATCTGTTCATTCCAAAAAGTGGTATCCCAGTAGGCATCAGTACCGGTTTCACCAATTGCAATAAACCTTGTTGATTCCAATTTCCGTTCCATCTCACTCAGAATCTCCTTGTAGTTCATTTTTACATCACAAGGATGAAGACCAATTGCAGGAAAACAAATCGTAGGAAAGCGTTCTGCAAGATGAATTACAGATGGTAAACTGTTTAGATCGATATTCGGTAAGACAATTTTTTCTACTTTTGAGTTTATTGCTCTTTGTATCATTTGGTCCCTGTCGTCGTCAAATTCTTTCAGGTATAAATGGGCATGGGTATCTATAAAATGCATTTATAATCAATGGCTAAAGGTCAAAAATATTATGTTGTTTGGCATGGGATGAATCCTGGCATTTACAAATCATGGGCGGAATGCCTGGCACAAGTTAAGGCATTTCCCAATGCAAAATATAAAGCATTTTCTTCTTTGGTTGCGGCAAAAGAAGCTTTCCAATCTGATTACGAGAGCAGTATTGATCGAAAAACCAACACCCGGGAAAATTGGAAAGTTAAAGTACCTGTTGGCAGTATTGCAGTCGATGCAGCGTGCAGTGGCAATCCGGGTGATATGGAATATAGAGGTGTGGATGCACACACGAAGTCTGAAATATTCCGGATCGGTCCCTTAGAAGAAGGTACAAATAATATTGGAGAATTTTTAGCTATTGTTCATGCATTGGCAATGTTGAAAAAGAGAAATGATTCAAGTACGGTTATTTATTCTGATTCAAAAATTGCAATAAATTGGATTAAGTTGAAATACCCAAATACCAAATTAAAATTTACCAATAAAAATAAATCGATTCAGGAATTGCTGGAACGGGCTGTTCAATGGTTAAAAAATAATACGTATAGTAATCCAATAAAAAAATGGGAAACAGAACGTTGGGGAGAGAACCCGGCTGATTTTGGTAGAAAGTAAAATGGCATTGGCTTTTCATGCAAGGTGTTCTTAAAGAACAGAAATATAATGTAAACGGAAAGAGAAATTGTAATTTGGAAATAGACCGCCTTAAACTTCAATAATTATTAAAGACGAGGACTTAAGAGATTTGGTAATCTTTTTTAGATTTAAATAATTTCATGTAGATTACTCCTGCTAATGCTTCCCGGATAATTAAAATATTCATTTTTGATTTTCCTTTAATACGGTCCGGAAATGTGATTGGGATTTCAGACATTTTAAATCCCAGTAAAAAGGCTGCATATTTCATTTCGATTTGAAATGCATATCCGATAAACTCGATATGATCCAGGTTGATATTTTCCAATACCTTTCTTGAATAACAAACAAATCCTGCGGTCGGATCTTTTACTTTCATGCCTGTAATTAAACGCACATATGCTGATGCTCCTTTCGATAAGGCCAATCGTGACTTTGGCCAGTTCACTACTCCACCGCCTTTGACATACCTTGATCCAATAGCAAGATCTGCATCCCCGGAGTTGCAGCTCCGATATAAATCTTTTAATTTTTCCGGAGGGTGAGAAAAGTCGGCATCCATCTCAGCAATAAAAGCATAGGTTCTTTCCAATGCCCATTTAAATCCGGCAATATAAGCGGTGCCTAATCCTGATTTTTGAGCTCTTTCCAAAATGTGAATCCGTTCAGGATAACCCATTTTCATTGAATGAACCGCCTGAGCGGTGCCATCAGGAGATCCATCATCGACTACCAGCACATGCACATCCAATTCTAATTTCATCACTGCGGTAATGATTGAATTTATATTTTCTATCTCATTATAGGTAGGTATTATGACTAATAACGTGTTCAATGGTATATTTTAATTTGAATGAAAATTGGAAAGCAATTTTTGAATTGGATACAGCATTAACGATTTAGAATTTGAAATAGTTTGTTAAAACCAATTTGAGTTCCCTGAAATAAATTTCTAATAGTTCTGAGGATCATATTCATGCATCATTTTTATTACAGCTTCCATGACATCTTCAACACTTGGTTTTGTAAAATAATCTCCCGAACTTCCATAAGGCGATCTGTGATCTTTCGCTGT
>JBGAWX010000272.1:0-4494 GCA_044227375.1 Saprospiraceae bacterium | reverse complement strand
CCAAACATGTCCCGGACAGCGTGCCATTCCGGGATTTCAAGATCATCCCATCCGTGCCAGGCAAGTGCAATTGTATTTAAAGGATGGATTGCTTCAAGGTTTTCAATTCTCACTGCGGCATCCGGACAACCTCCACACCATGCGCCGGTGAATTCTTCTACTAATACTTTACGGACGGTTTGAGCAGTGCCTTCCAGGGAGACAGAAAGAAGTATGAACAGGAAGATTCTTTGAATCATAAGAAGTTGCTGAGAATTCCAAAGATATAAAACTTCACAACTTCTTTGATTACATCCAAGTACAAAGTGAAAAATTATCCTGCTTTTTAGGAACAAATTACAGATTTCAAATTAGTTTTTGCTTAGAGCTTAATTCAAAGAATAGAAATATTCATTGGTTTAACTAAAATATACCGCCACGACTTTTTTTTTAAGTGAAGAATGGATAGCTCCGAGTTTGAATAGCATTTCCATGCAAGTTTTTCTCTCTTTTTTCTTTTCTCATCAATTAATATGAAGGAATGATTCAGCATGTTATCAGTTGCTAAAATTTTATAAGTATCTTTTTTGATTTTTCCAGTTGGTATATCCATTTTAGCTTTCTGTTTTCACAGAATCAAATAGAAAAGTCTTTTGAAAGAGTCGTTACATAATTATTGTAAGCAGCTTGTGAAAAAAAGTCAATAATATTATTTAGGCACAATACCTCCCGGAGTACCTGACATTCCCTGAGAATACCAAGTAGGGTTGCCTGAACCGGATCTTGTAAATCCGTAAGCGGAATTGGAAGTGTAAACAACAATCATGTTGCCACTTGCCGAACCTCCAATGGTTGTTCCGGATAATCCCTGGGAATACCATGTGGGTGTACCGGAACTTGAAGTCATAAAGCCATATGCATCAGTGCTGGTGTAAACAACAATACAATCTTTTCCATTAACAGTGGATCCTATAGGAGCACCGGAAATTCCTTGTGAATACCAGGTTGGATTTCCTGAGTTTGATCTTGTAAAACCGTAGGTGTCAGTGGATGTATAAACTACAATAGTATTACCGCTTGCAGTAATTCCTGATGGTGTTCCTGACAATCCTTGTGAATACCATGTTGGATTCCCTGAACCGGAAAGACAAAATCCATAAGCGGAATTGGAAGTGTACACCACGATTACACTATCTGTTGCAATTGCTCCCAGCGGAGTTCCTGACATTCCTTGTGAGTACCAGGTAGGGTTACCTGATGAAGATAATGTAAATCCATATGCATCTGAATTTGTGTAAACCACAATCATGGTTCCGTTTTTCGTGCTTGAAAGATTTGAATATCCTGAAATATTGTTTGCGTTCGTATTTTCAGAATACAATGCATAAGGAACACTCAGGAGTTCGGTTGTTCCGCTGATGGTATAATTGCTTCCTCCCTGAAGATCGCTTTGTGTTTTTATGAAGTAAGGGCCATCACTCCAATTTATCGTTGAAAAATTTCCACTCACCGTAGTGCCGGCACCAATCGCGAATGAAGCAAGTCCATTTTGATTGGTTGTTGGATGCTGTGTTTCCACAAACACAGGTGTTCCACTTGCTGATCCACGCAGGATACTAACTTTCATTCCGATTGCACGATTGATCACCAGACTGTTTGTGCTGTCCCGGATCACTGACTGATAAGACATTTTTTGTGGTGCCTGCGCAAAGAGTTGAATGGAAAACAAAAGGAAGGGCAGGATCTTGAAAAGCTGTTTCATTTTATTCAGATTTAATAATCTTGGAACTGATGGATTCTTTTCCATTGCTGATTTTTAAAATGTAAATTCCTGTTGTAAGGTTTGAAATTGTAATGCTGTGTTGATTTCCATGGATAGCATCACGAAGCAACAGATTGCCCTGCACATCATAAAGCATGGAATACAAGTCTTGATTTTTCTGATTATTAATTTGGATGATCAATTGATCAGCTGTAGGATTTGGAAAGATGGAAGCAGAAAATGTTGCAGGTAATTCTTCAACATTGATGGTCGTTATTTCAATCGGTTGTTGAACACCTTCCGAAATTTTGCCGGAACCGGAGGAAAAACTCAGATAATTTGTCTGGCCGATAGAATAGCTGATCGTACCTGAACTTCCGGATGCTTCATCACCGGCGGAAACTGTATTGTATTGCGCCAGGCAAGGAAACCAGAAGAGCAGAGCACAGGCAGAAAGAACAAGTATTTTTAAAAATAGCGCTGTATTCTTCCTGTGTAATTTCAATTCAGTAAATGATGAATTGATGAACGGACTTCGATCTTGTTTGAGAAAGGTATATAGGGGTAATGGAAATGGCCTGATAATATTCATGGTGAAATATAAGACTTTTACCTTATTCTTATACACACCTGTTTATTAATGAAATTCTAAGGCGCCAATTCATCATTGGACTTGATTATTCAAAATATGTACTCAAGTCGCTATATTCCTATATTAAGAACTCTTCATTTTGTAATAATAGAGAATCTATCCTTTAACTTCAAAAACGGAGATTCAAAATACGAATAACTAATCTTACTGATTATAATCGTTAGAATTAATGCAATGGGAGTATCCAGGAAAAAAACCTGCCACAAATGTGTATTGATTGCCAACAGCTTTGTTATTGAGATGGTAATCAGAATACCGATAAAGTGAAGACAATACATACCATAAGTGAGAGTGCCAAGTTTGGAGATTAATTTGAAGTTGGACATTTTGAAAAAGGAACGTTGCGCGAAGGTTTGTTCCAGAATTATCAGTAGAATGACAAACGCAAGAAACATTCTTTCAAATATTCTCAAAATATAATGACCACTAAACAGCTCATGTCTTAAAAAGAACAAAATGATAAAAGCTAAATAAACTCCGGCGATATCTGATTTTGTCATATGTTCAATATTCCATCTGAATCGTTCAGATATGTTTACCAACCAGGCTCCAATTGCGCCAATCGTCATGTCACCGATGCAGGAGATGGTATGATGCTCATGCAGAAGAAAATTGTCATTGCATGCTCTGAAAATGAGATTACCCAGAATAATTACTGAAAAGGAAATCCAAAGTTTCTTTACCGGGAACAAATAAATAATGATAGGCCACACCAAATAAAATTGTTCTTCGATTGCCACACTCCAAAGTACTCCAAGTATAGAGGAGTCCGGCAATCCTTTGGTCAGGAAATCAAAATTATTCAGAAATGTCAGGTAGAAGAATGGTGTTGCTGTTTCATGTGGTGTTTGTCCAAACAGCAATTTTATTTTTGGAAAAATAATGAAACCAAAGAATACACAAGAATAAAACAACGGCCATATTCTCAGAATTCTTCTCAGCCAAAAGTTCTTGAGTTTTATCTGACCTTTTAATTTCTTTTCTTCCAGAAGTAAAAATGTAATTAAGAATCCGCTGAGCACAAAGAAAAAATTCACTCCGATGTTTCCATTTCCAAAGATGCCAATTTTTACAAAGTGATAGGTTGAACTGGTTTTTAGCGCAGTTGAATCAGTATAAAAGCTATGAAAAAAGAAGACAGAGAGGAAGCATAGAAATCTCAATCCATCAAGGTTCTCAAAATATACGCGCTTTTTCATGTGGGGAAACTTATGGGTTGTACAAATTATACGGACCTGTTATAGACTTAATTAGTTTCTGGATTGTGCAATTACAATCTTCAGTTTAGAAATGAAAATGCCATGCCGTAATATTTTACAGCAAAATCATCTGATTATAATAAGGGCTTACAAGCCGGTTTACTCTAAAAATACGTGCGTCAAAATGGAAGTGCTCATGGTCTAAGCTTGTTTTTATTGTGTGTATTCAATTCATTCATAAAAAACATTTTGTACTCTCGGAGGAGAAGAATAAAATGAATGGATATAAAGAATTCTTTTAAAAAATATAATATAGATCCGTAGATCGAATTTGCTTTTTGTGTTTTATTTAGGTGAAAAATCAACACTTTGAGCAAGGAAATTGAGAATTTCTTTTTACCGAAATTGAATAAATGATAATTACATCAACAAAAATATAATTGATTTCCGAATAAGGATTCTAATTCAGTAAGTATTCCGCGAATATTGGAATTCTTGTTGCGGACGATTGAAAATTGAAGTCCAGCGAAAATCGAAAACTCACCAGAAATGAAAAATTGAGAAGTAATTATAAATATTCCCGTTAATATTTCATTGTATAACTACCAGCTTATATGTGTGAAAAGAGGAGATAGTTTTCGTTGCGACAAAGTATACTCCGCTGGTCATTTGCAGGTTGTAAGAGTCCAGGATAAAATGATGCTTACCACAATTCGCTATTCCGGAAAAGATAGTGCTGACAATTCTACCGTGTAAATCATAAATATCTAGCGAAAACTCTTCTTCACGGGAAATGGTAAATGAAATTATTGCTGTACCCAATGTTGGATTGGGACTTATTTTTAAATTTTGAAATGTAAAATCTATATCCGGCACATCAACCTGAAGAGGAGTCACAATCA
>JBGAWX010000271.1:0-4494 GCA_044227375.1 Saprospiraceae bacterium | reverse complement strand
CCATGCGAAAACGTATGTCCTGTTAACGCAACCAACCACTCATCAGAGGGATTGAATCAAATGGCTTACAACCGTTGTGTCGGTACACGCTATTGTGCTAACAACTGTCCTTATAAGGTGAGACGATTCAATTGGTACGATTATACCACAGCAGACCTTTTCCCTGTAAATCAATTCAATCTTGCAGCAGAAAAAAATCAACCATTCTATTCTGATAATTTAGTTAGAATGGTATTGAATCCAGATGTTACTGTCCGTTCAAGAGGGGTCATCGAAAAATGTTCATTTTGTGTTCAGCGGATTCAGGATGGCAAGTTGAATGCAAAAAAGGAAAACAGAACATTGACAGATAATGATGTGAAGACCGCGTGTCAAACTGCATGTCCCACAAATGCAATCACGTTTGGCGATATGAATAATAAAGAAGGAAACTTATCAAAGAAATTGGACAACGAATTAAATTATATTGTTTTGGAAGAAATCAATGTAAGATCCGTTGTGAATTACACTATGAAAGTGATCAACCGCAATGAAAATTTAGATGCCTAAACATTAAAATTATAAGCATGTCAGGAGGAATTGTAGCACCGGTAAGAAAGCCACTCATAGAAGGACATAAAACCTATCACCAGATCACGGAAGATTTGTGTTCTCCAACAGAACGCACTCCAAGCCGTGCATGGATTATTGCATTTATAGTCGCTTCTTCTACATTGGCGTTCGGTGTATTTTGTATTTTATGGACGATCTGGATGGGTATCGGATCATGGAATGTGAACCGAACTATTGGTTGGGCCTATGACATCACAAACTTTGTATGGTGGATCGGTATTGGTCATGCCGGTACCTTGATTTCTGCCATCTTGTTGTTATTTCGTCAAAGATGGCGTACCGGTGTAAACCGTGCGGCTGAAGCGATGACGATTTTTGCAGTGATTTGTGCGGCTATGTTTCCTGTGATTCACGTTGGTAGGATTTGGATGATGTTTTTTTTCTTTCCCTATCCAAATACCAGAGGAGCACTTTGGCCAAATTTCAATTCGCCATTGCTTTGGGACGTCTTCGCGATATCGACTTATTTTTCTGTTTCACTTTTGTTCTGGTATACTGGTTTAGTTCCTGACTTTGCATCAGTTAGAAATCGTGCAAGTGGACTCAGAAAAAAAATATATAATGCTTTGTCCTTTGGTTGGACAGGATCTGCAAAACACTGGCAGAGATGGGAGTCATTGTCACTTGTTCTTGCAGGATTGTCGACACCACTTGTATTGTCAGTGCATACCATAGTAAGTTTTGACTTTGCCACTTCAGTCATTCCGGGATGGCATACCACAATCTTTCCTCCATACTTTGTTGCAGGTGCGATCTTTTCGGGATTTGCCATGGTGCAAACGTTGATGGTGATGACGCGGAAAATTCTGAAGTTAGAGCAGTACATTACTTTAGAGCATATTGAATCGATGAACAAGGTAATCCTTGTCACAGGTACTATTGTCGGTGTTGCTTATCTGACCGAATTATTCATTGCCTGGTATTCAGGTTATGTTTACGAACAATTTGCATTTTTTAATCGTGCAATGGGTGTATACTGGTGGTCTTATTTCGGAATGATGACCTGTAATGTAATTTCACCACAATTGTTTTGGGTTAAGAAATTCAGAAGGAGCATTTTCCTCACGTTCTTCATGTCCATATTTGTAAACATCGGAATGTGGTTTGAACGATTTGTAATTATTGCAACAACATTGGCTAGAGATTATTTGCCTTCTTCATGGAGTTATTACAGACCTTCCTGGGTAGAGATTGGAATTTTTGTTGGAACGCTTGGTTTGTTCTTCACGCTGTATTTGATTTTTGTAAGAGTGGCTCCGGTAGTTGCTATAGCAGAAGTGAAACATATTTTGAAAGTAGCAGGTGATCAGTACATTGGTGAAAATGCAACTCACAGACATAAAGAAGATCATACAGTTCATCATGATCATCAGCATCATCATTAATTTATACAATATTAAAGAGAAGTGTCAATGAGACAATTAAATAAAAATGTGATCTACGGAATTTACTCTGATGAAGAATTACTTCTCAGTGCAGTGCGGTCTGCCAAAAGCAAACACATGGAAATTATGGATGTGTTCACTCCGTTTCCTGTTCATGGCATGGAACAAGCATTAGGGTTGGAAGAATCTCGATTGCATCAAATGGGATTTGTTTATGGTGCAATTGGTACACTTACTGCTTTTTTGGGAATGACTTGGATCATGACCAGTGATTGGCCAATTATATTCGGAGGCAAACCGTATTGGCCGGTACCATCTTATATACCTATAGTTTTCGAAACTACGGTTTTGTTTGCTTCATGGGGCATGACGATTACATTTTATACCATCTGCGGTTTATGGCCAGGAGTCAAAAATCCGCAATTGGATTTAAGGACTACTGATGATAAATTTTGTTTGGCATTCGATAAAAGTGAAGTGTCTGAATCAGATGCCAGATCATTTTTTCATGAAACCGGAGCTGAAGAGGTGAATACCAAAAATATATGAAAATGAAAATCTCACTTTATAGTATCGTTATCATTTTTATTTCAATCTTGTTCATGCAGTGCAGCCCTGCTGACGGCAATAAGACAGGACATGAATACATGCCGGATATGGCGCATTCTATCGCCTATGAAGCGAATGTGAATAGTTATTATTACTATCATTCATGGGGTGACAAAGGTGAAATTGCAAGGATGTCAAGTCCCAGAAATCCAGTTCATGGAAGTATAGCAAGAGGAAGTCTTGCATCTGTTCAGAATCATGGAATGGAAGCTGAATTTGATGGTACATTAACTCCAAATGCAATTAGGGTTCCAAGAAATGGATCTGTTCATTACTATTATGGCAACACTGAAGAGGAGCGTACCCGCGCAATGAAAGAAATTACTACCAATGCAGTACCATTGACTGATGATGGATTGGCGAAGGGCAAAATGTTGTACACGATGTATTGTGCGATTTGTCATGGAGATGCAGGTGATGGAGCTGGTTATCTGGTTCGTGATGATGGTGGAAAATATCCCGCTCAACCTGCGAATTTTTTAAAGGATGATTTTATTGCAAGTTCAGAAGGAAGATATTACCATTCAATCATGTATGGTAAAAATATGATGGGATCTTATGCCGATAAATTGTCTTACGAAGAGCGCTGGAATGTGATTCATTATATCAGATCACTTCAGGCGACATCAAAAAAATTGAAATACAGTGAAAAGGAAAATACCTTCAGCGGATCACAAGCCATGATGGATGCAAAGAAAGCGAGTGCAGCAATGGCTGCTCCTGCAACTGTTGATGCAACGAATAAGAACATTCCTAAAAAGTAATATTAATTTGATCAGTAGAAAAAGATTAATAATAGATGAGTTCAATACAATTACCTTCCAAAGATAGATTGATACTAGGAATCATGGGATTCATCGGAATCATTTCTATGGTTTCCATTATCAGAAATGATGATCCGTTGTATACCAGGTTTTGGAGTACGATACTTCACAATGGCGTATTCTTTACGTTGATCGCGATGATGGCTATATTTTTCATCTGCATCAATAGAACGGCTTATGCCGGCTGGGCAGTCGGGTTTAAAAGAGTCTGGGAAGCGATGTCTCAGTTCCTTTGGGTGGGATTCGCTCTAATGTTATTCCTTGCGCTCGGAATCTATTTTAATTGGCATCATCTGTATCATTGGTCTGATGCGGAAGTTGTAGCAAAAGATGAGATTCTTAAAGGAAAATCTTCGTTTCTCAATAAAAACTTTTATACAATCGTAGGATTGGGAATCCTGGCAACATGGATTTTCTTTTCTCACAAGATGAGATCGCTGAGTATCGAAGAAGATTATCATGATGATCCATCACACCAACGTTATGAAAAAATGAAATTCTGGGCGGCTATATTTCTTCCTATTGCCGGATTTTCAAGTGCGGTAGTGATTTGGTTGTGGTTGATGTCAGTTGATCCTCATTGGTATAGTACCATGTTTGCCTGGTATACCGGAGCAAGTTGTTTTGTAAGTATGATTGCTCTTACCATATTATTTTTGATTTACCTGAAATCCAGAGGGCATTACAAAAATATAAACATGGAGCATTTCCATGATTTAGGAAAATTCATGTTTGCCTTCAGTGTATTCTGGACTTACCTCTGGTTTTCTCAGTACATGCTGATTTGGTATGGTAACATTGGGGAAGAAACAGTTTACTTTCAAACAAGGATCTAAGAATATCCTGTTTTATTTTATGGAAATCTTGTTTTGAATTTTGTATTGCCATTTTTGATATTGATCAGAAATGATACAAAAAGGAAATACGGTACTTTGATTATTGTTTCATTAATCGTGTTTTTCGGTCACTGGTGGGATACCTTTCAAATGGTAAAGCCAGGTACACTTCATACTTCCCATGAAGTCATTATGGAAAAAAATCATGCATCTGGAGATGGCGATTTA
>JBGAWX010000270.1:0-4676 GCA_044227375.1 Saprospiraceae bacterium | reverse complement strand
ATCTGTACTGCATTTGAACACGGGGCGGAAAAAATCATTCCTGTTGCTACTGTGGAAGAAGCCAGGGAATGGAAACGAAAAGGATACCTGGCCGGTGCCGAACGTGACGCGATCCAGGTGGAAGGTTTTGATTTCGGTAATTCGCCTTTCAGTTATATGGGTGATGTTGTCAAAGGGAAAACCATTGCGATCACTACAACCAATGGAACCCAGGCTATCGAAGCCGCAAAGGACGCTTATAAAGTAGTGATTGGTTCATTTTTAAACATTGATGCCTTGTGTCAATGGCTGATTCAGGAACAAAGAAATGTTTTGTTGCTTTGCAGTGGATGGAAAAATAAATTCAATCTGGAAGATGCAATTTTTGCTGGTGCTGTTACTGAAGCATTGACAGCAATGAATGATCAGATCAAACTGGGTGATGCCTGCCTTGCTTTGAAATATTTATATCAGTTGGCCAAACAGGACCCTTATAAATTTATGTCTCATGCGTCACATAAGGAAAGACTGGCGAAATTGAATTTAAAAAAGGATATCAAATATTGTCTGACACCGAATCTTACTAAAGTCATTCCAATTTTGAAGGATGGTGCCCTTGTAAAAATGGCATCCGTGGAGATGCTGGCAAACAGCTGATCCTTGACTTAATGATTTCTTCCGGCATTTTCGGAGTGTGTATTTTGACCTCCAAATTTCGTAGAATTACCTCTTTTTCGCGAGTTATCGATTGCATTTCCTATTTTTGAAAGAAATAGTATTTAATGAATCTGCGAATTGGGCGGGTGGCATTAAACGTTGCTGCTTGTGTTGCCTTCCTGACCCTTCCTATTTTAATGGCACCTGATGTTGAACTGACCTGGGATTTTATAACCCATGGCGAGACATTTCGTGACCTGATCGCCTATACGATCATGATCGTATATTTTTACGCGAATTATTTTTATTTCATTCCAAAATATTTTTTCAGAAAACAACATCTTGAGTTTTATACAATTGCCATTGTCGCATTATTATTAGTGCTCTTTATTCCCCAGTTTTTGGCACCGTATGAGCATCATCACATGAATAATTTTCATCATGATGAAAATGGCAATCTGGTACAACATGTAGATGGGAGGAAGGGGCATCATGGTCCGCCATTATTTTTCATGCTGAGCCATAATCTTTTTCTTTTTACCGCTTTGTTTTTATACACTCTCGTGATTCGTATTTCTAATCAATGGAAACAAACGCAGAAGGATAAACTCAATGCCGAATTAGCGTTTCTAAAAGCTCAGGTGAATCCGCATTTCCTTTTCAATACGCTCAATGGAATTTATGCAACGGCTTTGGATGAAAATGCTCAACATTCAGCCAATGCCATTGTTCAGTTGTCGGGAATGATGCGATATGTGATGACAGAAGCAGGAGATACTTATGTTTCACTCGAAAAAGAAGTTAACTACATTACCAGTTACATTGAATTACAGAAAATCCGATTGGGGAATACAGTGAAGATTGACTTTACCATGAGTGGTATTGTGGAAGGCAAGCATATCGCGCCATTGTTGTTGATCCCATTTGTTGAAAATGCTTTTAAACATGGCGTGAATCCGGATTATCCATCTTATATTATGGTAAATCTGATGATCACAAACTCTGTATTGGAATTTCAGGTATATAATACAATCAATAAAACGGTTAATCAGGCAGCTGCATATTCCGGATTAGGCCTGAACAATGCCCGGCAGAGGCTTGAGTTATTATATTCGGGGCGACATACATTAAAAATCCAGCACGACGCAAATGATTTCTCAGTCTTTCTTACCTTACATTTGAAATGATCAACGCGATAGCCATAGATGATGAACCTCCAGCATTGAGGGTGCTTGAAAACTTTTGCAGCAAAGTAGATTTCGTTTCACTGCAAAAGACATTCACCCGAACAGATGATGCGATGAAATACCTGGAGAAATTTCCGGTGGATCTCATTTTTCTGGATATTCACATGCCAGCTATTTCCGGCATTGATTTTTACAAATCAGTCAAACAGGAAACGATGGTGATTTTTGTAACAGCGCACAGTCAATATGCTGTTGAAGGATTTAACCTGAGTGCCGTGGATTATCTTTTGAAACCTTTTCCCTTTGAGCGTTTTCTTCAAGCCGTGAAAAAGGCAAACGATCATAAAACTCTTTCTCTTTCATCAGATTCATCACAGGATCAGTATTTGTTTGTGCGTGCGGACTACAGTCTGCTCAAAGTTCCCCTAACGGAGATCTTGTATATTGAAGGCCTGGATGATTATATCAAAATACACATGGAGAAACAAAAGACCATAGTTGTACGCATGACCTTAAAAGCAATCCAGGAGAAATTAAATTCCAGCATTTTTGTTCGTGTTCACCGCTCATTTATTGTACCGATGAATAGAGTGGAAGCGGTTCGAAATAAAATAATCACCATTGGTGAAATGGAAATCCCAATCGGTAATAGTTATTCAGAAGCATTTTTTAGTATGTTTAAGGTGAAGTAGTTGTTAGATATTAGTTGTTAGTTGTTAGTTGTTAGTGGTTAGTGGTTAGTTGTTAGTTGTTAGTGTTTGGTCTTTAATTAAATTTTTTTTTATCTTTCAAAATCTAAAATCTAAAATCTAAAATCTAAAATCTAAAATCTAAAATCTAAAATCTAAAAGGTGATGTCTATTTCTTAGTTGAAAATTTTCCTAGTGGTTTCTTGCTGAGATATTTTTTGAACGCTTCCTGTAATTTATTAAGATGTTTAAAGTTATGAATTTTATTCAAATTGTTTTCTATTTCCAACAAAGCTGCTGCTACCCACCTTTGCCGTTGATTACTATTACTCCAATGCTTAACATTTCGAACAAATTTCGCCATTTGCGAGTTTAGATTCTCGATACAATTTGTTGTGCCAAGACTTCTTGAAAAAATTTGCGCTACTTTCAATTTATGTAGAGTAAGCGTTTCTTCCAATCCTTCTTGTAGCGAGTTCGCTGCATTTTGATTGATTTTTAATAGCTCTTTATGGATACTTTCTAAAGCCAGTTTTGCTTTATTGTAATCAGGCTCGCGATATGCATTCTGTATTTTCGTTTTAAAATTCGATTTGTCCCGATCGCTTAAATAGCTCAATACATTTTCACGTTTGTGCCACTGACAACGCTGAATAATTGCTTTTTTCCCAAACACATCAACCACGGCCTTGTAAATTCCTTTGCTTCCATCGATCACAACCAGCAAGCCGTCAGTAAAACTAAATTTCTTTGCAACTATTTGTTTCAGTAATTGACCTATGGCCCGACTATTTTCACTTGATGTTTGAATGAAGCCTACCGGAATTTTTATCCCTTTATCCGTCACACCTAGCGCGACAACCATTTGTTCACTGGCAAGATATTTTCCATCAATTAAGAGTGCAACAAAATTGTGATCTTCATAGGTTCGCTCGCAAAAATGCTTGAACGCTTCTTCGCTTTGTTCTTTAAATTCACGACTAACCTGACTTGAACTAAGCCCGAAGCTTTCAGCTAAATGTTCCGTTACTTTTTTATAATCACGAGTACTGATTCCATGAAGCACCTTTTTGAGAACTTCTTCGCTCGGTTCAGCAAGATTTTTTAAGTTGTCCAGGCCCGGTAGTGGAACACATTTTCCACTTGCCGATTCTCTGATTCTTGGAATTTCAACAGGCAATCGGTGATCTCCCATTTTGATACTCCCAGGATTAAAACCATGGCGATAGAATTTTTTCGGGCCCGAAAGCGAATGCTCATACCGATCACCGGTCTTTTCTCGAATAATTTCTTCGAAAATTTGATTAATCATGATCCGGCTCATCTCAAAATGGTTCATAACCATTTCAAATTTGATGTCAACTGGCTGGTCATAGAACCAAGCGATGTTTTCTCGCTGAACTTTTGTAGATTTGTTCATGGTAGTTTGATTTTAGATTTTAGGTCGCAAATCAAAAATACTCATTATCAAACCACTTACTTAGCAGCAACTTCGGTTGCTGCTAAGTTTTTTTCAACTAACTTTGGGACTACACCATGAATCATTTAATCTTCAGATCATAATTGAATTATATTTAGTTTTATTTTAAAAAACTCTTCTATTTAGCAACCCAAATCCCTTTTGCGAAACACGCAAATTATTACATTGCTGCATAAGTGTACTGGACAGAATATTTTAACCATAGAAGGATTGATTCATGAGCAAAAACAAATTGTTGAGAATGGACAACGTTAGCATCGTCGTAGAATCTCTTGATGATACTATTGCATTTTTTTCAGAAATTGGCCTGAAGCTTGAAGGCCGTGCAACGATAGAAGGGGAGTGGGCCGGTCGTGTTACCGGTGTGGCTGATCAGCGTGTTGAAATCGCGATGATGGTTACTCCGGATGGCCATAGCCGAATTGAACTGTCGAAATTTATCCAGCCTGCCGTTATTTCTGATCACAGAAATGCGCCTGTAAATGCATTTGGGTATTTACGTGTCATGTTCGCGGTGGAAGACATCGATGAATTGGTTACCCGACTAATCAAACAAGGTGCAGAATTGGTAGGAGAAATCGTACAATATGAGAATTCATATCGGCTGTGCTATATTCGAGGGGTCGAAGGACTTCTCGTAGGACTTGCTCAGGAAACAGGAAACAAATAAGGAATGCAGTATAA
>JBGAWX010000026.1:0-19224 GCA_044227375.1 Saprospiraceae bacterium | reverse complement strand
TTGGATACTTCTGAAATCTGTCCCTCTTGTGCAGGTACAGGAAAAGTCAATGCTTCTATATTTTTAGTAGATACCATTGAAAAGGATTTAGATTTTGTGCTTTCTACACGAAATGCAAGAAAGCTAACCCTTGAAGTCCATCCTTATATTGCAGCTTATCTTAAAAAGGGACTTTGGAATTATCCATGGAAATGGTATTTTAAATACTATAAAAAAATAAAGATTCGTGAGAATGAAGATCTGCCATTAATTGACTTTAAGTTTTTTGAGGGCAATGATGAGGAAATCCGTTTGAAAGGCTAAGTATATTTTTAAAATACTTGATCATTGAATATTGAACATTGAGTATTGAGTATTGAGCATTTGTATCATTAATTTTTCTAAGTGCAATATTCAATACGCGATACTCCCGCCTGCTGTCGGGCAGGTAATTTTCGGTTTGATAACACAAGTATTGAAGAAACGGTAAAATACGAAATGTCAAAACTTAATATAGAATTATTATAGTTGAATGCCTTGTTGCTTTTTACGAGCCTTATATTTACAACTCATATTACGATGAATGGCCGGTAACAAAAATGTTCTGATATGTCCACAGCACTGGGGATTAGGCCATGTTACCAGAACCATACCCGTAATTCAATATTTTCTTCGCAAAAATGATCATGTCATCCTGGCGTGTTCAGGAGCGGGGAGTGAATTATTGAAAAGAGAATTTCCCCAACTTAAATTGTATGAGATTCCGGATTATGGAATAAGTTATCCATATAATTCCATGGTGATCAATATCACACTGCAGTTTTTCAAAATGCATTGGGCAATTATCAAAGAGCATTTTGCGATCCGTAATATTTGCAAAGAAGAAAAAATTGATTTGATTGTTTCCGATGCGCGACTCGGAGCAGCACAGTTAAATATACCTTCTGTAATTATCGCGCACCACCTTCACTTTGATTTGGGGATGAAAGTGATCGAATGGATTTGCGATACCTGGATGAAATTATTCTATCTCACTTTTGACCAATTGTGGATCCCTGATCTCGAAGGTCCCAATAATTTATCCGGAGACCTTGCACATTTATATAAATCAAAGAAGAGATTTTTTGTGGGCATATTGAGCCGTTTCAAAAAACTGGAGGTGGAAATTAAATACGATTATGCCATCATGCTTTCGGGACCAGAGCCGCCAAGGACCATCCTGGAGAAAATACTCTTGGATCAAATCGATGCTTTAATGCCGGGTCGATGTATTTTGATTCGCGGAATCTTAAATGATATTGACATTTCTTCATATGCAAACAAGTATAAAGAACATTTGGAGATCAGAGATTTTGTAACAGGAAGTGAGCTTAATGAAATTATGTGCGCATCAAAATTCATCATCTGCAGATCCGGATATTCCACCTTACTCGATCTGGCCATAATACAAAAACCTGCATTATTAATTCCTACTCCCGGTCAACCCGAACAGGAATACCTTTCAAGAGAATTGGAGCGAAAGAATTTATTTCATTCAGTCAATCAAGGAAACATCAATCTTAAAACAGACATTCAAATCGCTAAAGCCATGCACGGATATGAAGTGTTTAAAGAGGAAAAGACACTTGACCAGCGTTTGGACGAACTATTGAAAAAATTAGTATGAAAAGTGAATAGTTAAAATTGTGCCTTCTTGCTTGTAAAAAGGTGTCATTCCTTCTAATTAATTTAAGATTTTGAAGTTCTTATTGCTGAAATTAGCTCCCTATCAATTCTCCGCATTTCTCTGACAATGATGTAAATTGATTCTGATCTATAAAATCTGTTGATTTAAGTAAGTTTAGCCAGTAATTTGTTTCGTATGCTTCCTTTAGTGCAATACTCATTTTGTTTATAAAGCCAGCTTTACTTTGTCCAAATGCTTCGCTAATTATTGCACCAATAGATGTCCCAGATTTTAATATTTGTTTTCCTTAAACATATTATTTTCTTTCAGAACGGAGAAATTGATATCGTTTAACAATTTCAATTGCGAAGAAAAATATTTCTCTGTTAATGGGCCTCCCATTTATTATTATTCACTATTCACTATTCATTTTTCACTTTTCCGTTCCCTCATCATCTCTGCATACCCCTGTTTTTTTATCATTGCATTTAATGTAGCTACGATCCGGTCATGTCTGGTGTTTACGGTTTTTGCACTTTCTATCCATTTGGAAAAATAGTTTTGATGTGATCCGGGCAATGATTTGAAATGTGCCCATGCTTTAGGTTCCGACTCTAACAATTCAATTAACTCTGCATTAAGTTGATATTTACTTTGATCCAATTCTATTTTTACAAGCAATGTATCGCCCGCTTTTTTTCTAATCCCTTTTCTTATTGTAGCATTTAAAGCAAGAATAAAGTCTCCATCACCCATTGGAAGTATGGACATACCGGAAAAAGCGAACTGATCCAGGAGTCCTTTTACTCGGTAGGATTTTTTTACACCCGGATTTATTTTCTGAGCGAGTTCTGAAGGAATATGGATATAGGTCCAACCTGTTTTCTCTCCTTGTTTTTTAAATTTTTCGATGGTGGCTTTGAAGGAAACCATGTCTCTGTAAATTTACAAAATTGCATAAGATGTAACCATTAAGACTATAAGCTATTCAAATCAAGAACTTCTGAATTTTTTAACCTGAAGTATAGTCTGTCGGATTTACATCCTCAAAGATCTGTATTTTGTTTAGATGATTTTTCTTTTTTCTATCCTTCAGATTTAAAATGATAAAAACGTCGGTTTCAGGATTTGAGTAGGCAAAATCATAGCAAGCTTTGAAAATATTTCCTTTAGGACTCTGATAGTAATGTGTGAAATGCCTGAAATTAAATCCATGTTCAATTAAAATCTCCCTGTTTACTTTTGTTTTTTCAGACTGTTGGAGGATGCCGGCAAGGATCCTTCTGTTTTTCCGGAGTAAGTAATTAATACTCCGCATAGTGCTGGAGACATCGCAATTTAAAAGGTTGTTAAAATGGCTTCTGCACTGGTCATCGCAGAATTTTTTATCAAGCCTTCCATGAAGGGTTTGCCCGCATTGCAGGCAAGTTTTAGCAGTGGACATAATAGTGTATTTATAATTAAACGAGTTTGTGAATTCTCAAAGTTGTGAGTACAATAATAAGTCGTGTGTAAATATTTTAAACTGTAGAAATGCTTGTAATTATTCTACCGGGTTACAATTTTATTGAGTGGGCCGGTTTATTGATTGATGTTGCGCAATCCATTGGATAGCATTCGTGTGTATAAGATTTTATCCGATTGTAATCGGAAGTAAACGATTGTATTCTTGTAATCGGGTGAACAATGAGTCATATTTGCCTTAGCGAAGCAGTTCGTTAGATAACACGTAAAAATTATTTATCATTATTAACCATTAAATTTTATTGAATTATGAACAACCTAAGAAACAGTGTAAGACTTATTGGAAATCTGGGAGGGAACCCAGAGATTAAATCCTTTGAGAAAGGGAATAAGATGGCCCGTTTTACATTGGCTACCAATGACACCTATTCCGACAAGGAAGGGAAAAAAGTAACAGATACCCAATGGCACCAGGTTGTGGCATGGGGAAAAACGGCAGATATTGTTGAAGAATTTCTAACTAAAGGAAGTGAAGTGGCTATTGAAGGCAAACTGACTTCAAGAAGTTATGACGGTAAAGACGGAGACAAAAAGTATATCACCGAAATTGTGTTAAGCGAAATGGTCATGCTGGGAAAGAAACCCCAAAATTGAATTTACCTGTAGAGCACATCATGTGCGTTTGTAATTTATTTTTTTGATTTTGACAGGTTCAAATTTATTTTAGAGGATATTGATGTAGTATACTTTGGTAATTTCAAGTGCCAATTCGATTCATACTATAATCCAAAGATTTAAAGTATAATGCCGAGATGATAGTTGTTTGGTCCAATGCAGCCGGACCATTACGATTGTTTTCCGGAATAAAATACCAAATGGTTGTGTTCTTGTCATAATGTTTGTTTGTGTTTAGAGTCTTTGGTCGGTTAATTAGGCTTTTTGCAAGGAGCGGATTTCACCAAAGCGCATGTATTAATTCTTTCATAGTAACCGAGCCGTTGGATTTATTCAACGGCTTTTTAAACACGGAGAAACGGAGAAACGGAGAAACGGAGAAACAGAGAAACGGAGAAACGGAGAAACACGGAGAAGCACGCCCGCCTGCCGCAGGCAGGGATGGACGCGGAGAAATGTGGATAAGCGGGGATTTACCTAGTGACTTGCAGAATTATCAAGAAGTGCAAATAAGTGCACATTGGTATGCGGATGTACAAAGATTTACAGAGGTGTTCACGGATGTACACATATTAAAGTGTAGCTTAGAGGATATATACAGAAACATACGATTGGAATACTCAGATTAGCGAGACCGGTATGGAATGAAAATGGGAAGCGGGGAAATTATTTTTATTAGAAGGAAACCGGTTTCATGGTCGGGCTTACCGATTTATTATGAAGACTTGGTTTTATTAAGATCATTGAACAATAAACAATGAGTCAAAAACTTGATTGAGTTCAGTATGCTGTCATTTCGAGGTGAGCTTGCGTACACTCAGTTCGAAACTATGGATGCCCATAGCCATAGAATCCCGTCCATATTGTTCGATGGATAAACCATATTCACCCTGAAATTGAAATTTGGTTTTGGCAATGAGAGAAATTTCTGTTTCACAATTTGAAGATGAGCAAATTCCGAAAGGTTTTCCGGAGGCATCAAACAATTCAAGACTTAAGATTTGTTCTTTTTTGCTGTCATCCGGGAAATGTGTTGTGCATTTTATATAGGCATTCCGGTAATTGAGATTGGGTATATGTTCTATCTTTAAAACCATGGAATACCAATCTGCAGTATCCGTTATGGTCCATTGATAATTTAAGGATTGACCATAAGGCCAACCTAAAGGATCAGTTTTTTCAATATGATTATATATCAGATCGGAATTGCAGGAAATGCAAAAGGAAAAGATGCTCAAAATGCTCAAGATGAGTTGGCGTTTCATTTTTAATCCGGTACGTTAACTAAAGTACTCTTGCATTCTTTCAAAAAATCCTTTTTCTTCTTTGCCGGGATGTGGTTGAAAGTTATTCATGCTTCGCATTTTTTCAAGCATTACTTTTTCTTCAGAGCTGAGATTTCTTGGAGTCCAGATATTGATGTGTATCAGCTGATCTCCTTTTTCATAGGATTGAACTGAAGGCAATCCGAGATCTTTTAATCTGAATATTTTTCCAGCTTGTGTTCCTGCAGGAACTTTGATTTTTGCAGCACTTAATAAAGTAGGAACTTCCATCTGACAACCTAAAGCGGCATCTGCAAAATTCAGATACAAGTCATAATGAATATTATTTCCTTCTCTGCTGAAATGTTCGTGAGGTTTTTGTTCAATACTGATCAGAAGATCACCTGAAGGTCCACCATGACTTCCGGCATTTCCTTTTCCCCGCATCGACAATTGCATACCATCTTCAACTCCCGCCGGTATCTGAATTTCGATGGTTTCTTCACCGGTTTCCATACCGGTTCCACGGCAAGAAGTACAATTAGCAGAAATCATTTGACCTGTTCCATTACACGTGGGACATGCCGTGGTCGTTTGCATTTGACCTAAAAAAGTAGATCTCACTTGTCTGACATAACCTTGCCCATTACACGTGGTACAGGTTTTTACAGATTTTGCATCTTTCGCACCGGAACCATGACAGGTCTTGCAAGTGATTTGTTTTTTTACTTTTATTTTTTTGGTAATGCCCGTTGCAATTTCTTCAAGGGTCATGCTTACTTTGATGCGAAGGTTGCTTCCTTTTGCTCCACCTTGTGCTCTGCCTCCTCCACTTCTTCCAAAGAATGATTCAAAAGGTGAACCTGAATCCCCAAAGATGTCTCCGAAATGACTGAAGATATCTTCCATGGTCATTCCATCTCCTCCTCTTCCTCCACTGAATCCAGCATTGGGATCCACACCAGCGTGACCATACCGGTCATACTTTGCTTTTTTATCCGGATCGCTTAATATCTCATAAGCTTCTGCAGCCTCCTTAAATTTATCTTCAGAAGCTTTATCTCCGGGATTGCGATCTGGGTGATACTGCATCGCCACCTTTCGATAGGCCTTTTTGATAGTATCCGCATCACTGGATTTATTGACACCTAATATTTCGTAATAATCTCTTTTTGTCATTTTGATTAATCAGCTGGCAGAATGTATGTATTTTGAATTGGATCAAATTTTTGGAGAATTGAAAGTAGCTTTTATTTACTCATTTTACTAACTTATTTCGCAACCACTACTTTCGCAAAACGAATTATTTTATGATTTAACAAATAGCCTTTTTCAACGGTATCAAATACTTTTCCTTTCAGCTCCGGATCTGGAGTTTCGATTTCAGTAATTGCTTCGTGGAACTGTGGATCAAAAGGCTTTCCTTCGGTAATCATAGCTTCTAATCCTTTCGATTGAAGTAAACTTAAAAGTTTATGGTAAACCAATCGCATGCCTTCCGGAAAAATTTGTTCGTTTTGTTGTTCTTCAGAAATCTTTTTTGCACGATCGAAATCATCCAGAACTATAATTAATTCCTGGATTAACTCTTCTGATGCATTTCTGATCAATTCGATGCGCTCTTTAATGGTTCGCTTTTTGTAATTATCAAACTCAGCGACCAATCGTAAATATTTATCTTTTTGATCGGCTATTTCTTTTTTTAATTCTTCAAGCTCTCCAGGAGTATGGATTGCTTGTTTGTTCTGAGCTTCCGTGTTTTGGTCCTGAGCCTTGTTTTCAGTGGTACCCGCCTCCTGATCAGCGATTTCTATTTTCTGTTCTTCTGTCATCATAAAATGGTTCCTTTAAATGAGAATTGCTTAGTCAATAATACTGCCATTCGGGAAATCTGGTCAAAATGTCAGTTTTTGAGCACCTGGTAAGCCAAAAAATCATCCAATTCTTGTATTGTCGGGTTTGCCATCATGATGATTTGGTCCGGTCCGATCAGGTATTTCATGGGGATATAACTGACTTTGTACAAACGGGCAAGCTCACTTTTTAATTGATTTTTTTCAACAATTTGGTTGGGCCAGATCAATCCGTCTTGTTGAATTGCAATACTTGCATCTTCCTGATTGGCTTCAAGTGCAATGCTCAGAAACTCAATTCCTGAGGCCGTCTTGTAGGCTTTATTCTTGTATTTTTCATACATCATTACAAGGACCGGATTTTCTTTCCTGCAGGGTCCGCACCATGAGCCCCAAAAGTCGATCAACAGGTATTTGCCTTTAAACTGAGTGAGGTCAATATATTGCCCGTGGATGTCCACAGATTTAAAATAGGGTGCAGGTTGACCGAGCACCAGCATGGTTTTGAAGAAAAAATAATAAACCAGGTAAGCAAGAATTATAACCGCTATTGCAGGACCTGCATACTTCCGAATCATTTGTAAAAATTGACTGCAATATTAATCTAATTTTGCGCAAATGAAACGCATCATCATACCGGGAACGATACCCACAGGAGATTTGCATCAGTATCTATTGGGATCTGTTGCCCCCAGGCCGATTGCTTTTGTAAGTTCGATTGACGCACATGGCCGATCGAATCTTGCGCCCTTTAGCTTTTTCAATGCATTCAGCAGCAATCCTCCAATACTTGTTTTTTCTTCCAACCGGAGAGTGGAAAACAATACCACAAAAGACACTTTGCACAACATCATGCAGAGCAAAGAATGTGTAATTAATGTGGTGAGTTATCCGATCGTGCATCAGATGATGGTTTGTTCAGTGGATTTTCCAAATGACATCAGCGAATTTGAACAAGCTGGTCTGACGCCAATTCCTGCAACTCAGGTACAAGCACCCATGGTAAAAGAATCACCGGTGAATATGGAATGTAGAGTGAAAGAAATCATCACACTCGGGGATAAAGGAGGTGCAGGACATTTGATTATTTGTGAGGTATTGTGCATGCACATCAATGAAGAAGTATTGGATGAAAATCAACGGATCGATCCGAATAAAATTGATTTGGTTGGACGAATGGGAAGAGCATTTTATGTTCGTGCAAGTGGCGATGCCATACATTTTATGCCACAATCACAACATTTGCCTATTGTGGGTTATCCGAATTTACCGGAACATATCAAGCACAGCAGCATACTTACTGCGAATCTGATTGGCGCACTTGCCGGAATGAAAAAATTACCGGGCAAAGAGGAAGCAACTCACATGTTATCACAAGATGAAGAATTGAAATTTTTGTTGAATGCTTCTCAAGAAGTGAGGCATCAAAAAGCTATGGAGTATTTTAATCGGAATCAATTAGAGAAAGCGGCTGCGATATTGATGAGCTCATAGCTGCATTTATTAACTTGCAACATCTACTATGATACATCAAAAGCATCAGCATTCAATATTTAGCTTTTAAAACAAGATTGAAATTGCTTAATTTTATCACTTATCACTCCTGGCCGTCCGGCAGGCGGGCATCACTCATCACTTTCTTCATCCTTTTCACCATCCATGGCCCTTCATAAATAAATCCCGAATAAATCTGAACCCAACGCGCACCGGATTGCATTCTCTCAATGGCATCAGGAGCATTCATGATTCCACCTACACCGATGTATTTTATTTTATCTCCGGTTTTTGAATGCAGATACTTCAATATTTTATTTGATTTATCAGTTAATGCTTCGCCACTTAATCCACCTGTTTCTATGGATATTTCTTTTTCAATTAAAGTTGAGGGTCTGTCCAGTGTGGTGTTGCTTACAATGATTCCAGAAAATTGATTATTAAGAACCACATCAATCACATCATCCAATGCAGGTTCTTCGAGATCCGGAGCAATTTTTAAAAACAAAGGTTTTGGAGTTTTTCTTTTTTGATTTTCAGTTTGTATCGTGGAGAGTAATTCTTGCAAGGGTTGTTTGTCCTGCAATTGTCTGAGCCCCGGAGTATTTGGTGAACTTACATTAATCGCAAAATAATCAACATGATCAAACAGGATTTTAAAACAATGCAAATAATCATCGACAGCTTTCTCAGCAGGAGTGATTTTGTTTTTACCGATATTCCCACCGATGATTAAGCCCTCAGGTTTTGCAAAACTGCTTAATCGTTTTGCCAATGCATCTGCTCCTTCGTTGTTGAATCCCATTCTATTAATAATCGAACGATCTTTTTTCAAACGAAATAATCTGGGCTTGGGATTTCCGGATTGTGGCAAAGGCGTCACCGTACCAACTTCGATGTGACCGAATCCTAAAATAGACAATACCTCCAACCACTTTCCATCTTTATCAAATCCTGCAGCCAAACCAATTGGATTTTTGGCTTTCATTCCGCAGATTTCAGAATGTAATTTTTCACTTTCAAATTGAAATGATTTCTTAAGCAGAAAACTTAAAAGCGGAATCCTCAATGCAAACGTCAATAAATCCATTGCGAGGTAATGTGCTTTCTCAGCGTCAATCAGAAAAAATAAAAAACGGAGAAGTTTCCACATTAGAGATTAACTATTATTTTATCAATTCACGACAAACTTTAAATTTATGTCCCTCATAACCCACCCTGATTCATTTCAACAAGTTGAAATGAATCTCCCTCCCTTTTCGCTGGCGCTCAAAAGGAGGGCAACTTTTTATATAACTCGTTGCATCATGTCCCGTCTTTGTGAGCGCTAGCGAACAGAGAGGGGACCCCGCCGATAGGTGGAGGGGTGAGTCAATCCTCATCTATTTTCAATTGTAGTTTCTCTTTAAACTCAGCAAGCTTCGGATTGGCAGCGATCATCATTTCCCATTTTTCTTTAGCGGTATAAATTTTAACAGCTTTCTTTTCGTCAACAGCTGCCATTGCCGGGTCGATTTCAATTTGGTATTTAATATTTTTTTCCTGGAAGGTCTGCCTGAATTTTTCATCAAGCTTAAGTTCACCGCGAATGGCTTCTCTTGCAATAACTCCGCCTACAAGAATTCGTAATAACTTTTCCTCGATGATGATTTGGGCATTGCTAAGATATGCTTTTAAGGAATTCGATTTTTCTTCTTCCATGCATCGATTCCAGAATGCTTTTACATTGACTTCATTGAATTCGATCAGACTTTCCTTGCGGATTTTTTCTTCCTGGGTTATTTTTTCTTTAATGTGTTCAATCTTGCCGAGTTTAGGAATGGCAAGAGGATCTTTAATAATTTGTGTTGGAGTGACGATTACTTTTTTAACACTAGCAATTTCCGGTTTGGGTTCCGGTTTAGTTTCAGGAATTATGTTCTCTGGAGCTGCACCTACATTATTTGCCGGAGTTTTTTTTTGAACCTCCTCTGTTTGAATTTGCAATGGACTATATTGTTTCCTCGAATAATTGCACAATTTGATGAGCAATATTTCTGTATGCAATCTTTTGTTTCGGGCGCGCACGAGATTGACATCGGTTTCATTAATCATGTCGAGCCAACCCACCAGTTGAGAAACTGAACATGCATCGGCCTGTTGAATGTATCTTTTTTTATGTGCATCGCTACCTTCAAACAACTCCTGCATTGCGGGATCTTTTACAATCATGAGATTGCGAATGTGTCCTGCAAGTCCTTCGAGTAATATTTCGGAATCGAAACCAAAATTAAACACCTGGTCCAATTGGATCATCACCGTACGAACATCTTCAGTCAGAAAAGCATCTATAAACCGGAAGAAATAATCCTGATCCAGGACATTGAGGTTCTCTGCAACTTCTTTATAACTGATATGGTTTCCAGTAAAACTTTTGATGCGATCAAACATGGACAAAGCATCGCGCAATGCGCCGTCGGACTTTTGAGCAATGAGATATAGTGCTTCATCATCTGCAGTGAGGTTTTCTTGTTTGCAAATTTTTTCCAATTGTTTTACGATATCCTTTTCACTGATTCTTCTGAAATCGTAAATCTGGCAACGGCTCAGAATGGTTGGAATGATCTTGTGTTTTTCTGTAGTCGCTAAGATGAATTTTGCAAAAGGTGGTGGTTCTTCGAGCGTCTTTAAAAATGCATTGAATGCTTGCGTGGTAAGCATATGCACCTCATCGACGATATAGATTTTGTATTTTCCGGTTTGCGGCTGATAACGCACCTGGTCAACCAGTTCGCGGATGTCGTCAACCGAATTATTGGAAGCAGCATCCAGTTCGAAAATATTGAACGATGCATTTTCCATAAATGCTTTGCAGGAATCACAGGTGTTGCAGGGCTCCCAATCCGTGCTCGGATTTGTGCAATTCAGTACTTTTGCCAAAATTCTGGCGCAGGTTGTCTTTCCAACACCCCGGGGACCACAGAAAAGAAAAGCATGTGCGATTTGTCCTTTGGCCAGAGCATTTTTCAGAGTCTGGGCAACGTGTTCTTGTCCAATGACATCCGCCCATTTCAGGGGTCTGTATTTTCTGGCTGATACGATAAAAGAATCCATGAGTGTTGAGGGAGGCAAAAGTAATGAGAGTTTGCCTTTAAAGTAAATTTTTTATTGGTCAACAAAAATGAGATTACAATTCAGATAGAAAGTTTGTCAGAACTCCAACCCCTTGAAAGTGACTATGATTTTTCCTGGATTTGAAAGGACATTTTTGTAATTATTATTTCGATTTAATTTTTCAATTATTAGAAAAGGTATTCCTGTTTTTCAAATAGAGTTCCCCTTTCAAGGGGCCAGGGGTTCAGAAGTAGTTTCCTATAACCAAAGCACAACTTAAATTTTGCAGAATTTCTTTACAATTTGTTCTTGCGATGTGAAGATTTTACACAAATACATTCCGCAAATCAAATTGCGTGTATTAAGATTATAGACAGAATGATTTACAACAAACTCACTTATATATTTGCCATTGATGCCGTATATTTCTATTTTCTGAATTGGTTCATTTTTCTTATTTTTAATTGTCAGATTATCAAGGCAAGGATTTGGAAATAATAAAAGCACATTTGAACTTGTATCTTTTGGTGGAATTACCGGATTCGTCAACTTCATGATAAAAGCTCTTTCTGGTTCAAGATAATCCGTTGCACCGGCTGTGCCAACTACAACGATATTTTGATCATTATCAAACAAAAAATCTTTGCCTTCATTAATTCCCGGCTTTATAGATTGAATATGTTCCCATACTATATCTCCTAAAGCATTTATTTTACTAACTTTAATGTATGATGATCCGGTAATTGAAGTTATTCCTTTCGTACCAACAAGAATAAAATCATTTTCGCGAGTCTCTTTTATACGATTAAAAATATTGAAAAAAAATCCTTGAGGATATTGTGGATTAGGACTGTAGATTTTTTGCCATAAGCTATCTCCCTTTGAATTCAAAGCCAGCAAAACTGAATTTGTTAAACCTTTATAAAATGATTCCGAAACCTGGTTGGTGCCAAGAATAAAAATTCTTTGGTCTTTTGTTTCTATCATATCATTAATCCGGAATGCTTCCATCCGGAATTTTTTTTCCCACACATTTTGATTTGAATGATTTACTTTTCGAATTGTTAGTGTATGAGAATTGTATATACCTTCAATCAAAGAGGAGTCAGCCATATTAACCATTGAAAAACTTGTACCGGATTCTTTCCAATTATCCTGGGAAATTATTTTCAAATCATTGGTACTTATTTTACTAACAGTTGCTGCATACAATTCAGAAGATATATTGTAACTGCCCAGTATTATAAGCTCGGTATTAAAGTCCAGAACTTTGGTTATATACAAACTATGACCCAATATCGAACTTAGATTTATGATAGTATCGATGTCAATTCCAGACTGATCAGTAATAAATAGTTCGCCTTTATTTAAAACAAATAAAACTTTTCCATTTTCAAGTTCTTTTGAAAAAACGATACCGGAATATCCACAAGTTTTGCAAATATTTCTGGTCCAGAAATTAGTTCCATCATTGCCATAAAGAGCTATTAGTGGTATATCGTCTTTAGATTGAATGCCACCTAAAATAAAGTTTCCAGCTTCCATCGTCATAGAAACAGATTCTCCAAATGATTGTGCATTCAACAATTTTTTCCAAAGAATTGCTTGAGCTAATGTTTCGGGAATGCAATGTGTGGATATTAAAAAAAATAATAAATAATGGATGGTCTTCATTACTCTCAATTTTCTTTCACAAGATAATATTTTAGTTCTGGATAAAAGAAATTATTAGTCTCTATGTACACTATGCTAAAATAGTTGTAGCTTTATACGAATTAGTACCATTGAGCTAAGAACTTGAACTCCTCCCAAAGAATCGGACTTTAACCGATCCCATTTTCGCAACTCCCTGAGAGTTTATCCCTTCCCGGTTGTCTGAATATTGCTAATGTAAAAGTGTTAAAAATGAAAAATCTTCCATTCAATTTCCCAATTCTGAAATCGATTTTCACTCTTCTTGTAATTTGGAATAGCAGCAACATCCAGGCGCAATTCCAAACTGCAATCGGATTGTCTTTTCCGACAAATGAAACAGGAGTCAGTGGCCTGATGACCAATTCCGGAGATTTTTTGATACTGGCAAATCATACCAATCATCCTTTGGGTATTGGCAATTCATTGGGTGATATCATGCATGTGCGACTCAATCCATTGGGATATATTATCCAACCATCAAAAATGCTTGGCCAGGATCTCATGGAATCCGCAATCTGGATGGAAAAAACAGTTTGTGGAACTGGTGGATATATTGTCATGGGGAGCCAATTCAATGGTAGTAAAAGTAATGTCATTGTTGCACTTACTGACATAAACTGTAATCCTGTATGGACAAAACGGATTGCAACTGCACAATCTAACAATAATGCCAATGGTGGCATGGTAAAAGAGGATGGCAATGGCGACTTTATTGTAGTAACTACAAAAGATCTCGGAAATGCTTATGTTATTGAAGCTGTGAAATTGGATTGTGCAGGGAATCAAATTTGGAGTGGAATTTATCCTTTCAACCGGTCTGCAATAGCAACTTCAATTACAGAGTTCGCAACCTTATCAACTGCCTGTACCAGTTTACCAAATCAATATTTTATTACAGGAGTTGCCATAGCAAATAGCGGTGATGATGAAATGTTCATCCTGAGTATCGATGTTTCAAGTGGAAATTTTAATTGGATGAATACCTATGACATTGCTCCTAGCCAATCAGAGTACGCGACTTGCATTCAGGGAAGTTGTTTGTACAATACACAGTTGAATGGGGAACTTTGGGTCTCCGGATATAGCTTAGATCCTGCAACGAATAAAATACAGATGTTTATGATGAAGACCAGTGCGACAGGAAACCTGCTTTGGTCCAATACCTATGAAATTGCCGGTGATGTCGAATTGCCGACACATTTTCAATTTGCAACTACTGGCGAACTTATGATAACGGGAAGAGCGGAAGGATTGACTTCTCCACCACGTCCGGCTACAAGAACCGGGCAATGTTTTCTGATGAAACTCAGCAATGATGGCAATCATATATTTTGGACACGGGTGTATGAACAAGGTTTTGCTTCTCAGGCAAATCGCGTGGAACCTCTATTCAATGGGAATTTCTTTCTTACAGGTTATAGTTACAAATCGGATCCTCCGGCTGCATTCGATTTTGATATTCTTGCAATTAAAACGGATAGTTCAGGTCAGACTTCTGCAAGTTGTCAACACAATCAAATAACAGATATCATAAAACGCAGTGTAACTCCCAGAGGAGTGAGCATTTTGGCAGAGGCTCCGGATGATTTTTCAAACAGCATACTACTTACCAAAACATATCAGGATACACAACGGTTTTGCGTGGTGAGTCCAAGACCAAAGTGCGATTCGCTTTTTACATTTCTGAATCAAGATACAAATCAATTGGTCTGTTGTTTTAATATGAACATTGACAATGCCACACCCAATTGTTTTACACAAATACAGATCGATCTGAGTTCTGGTAATTTTATAAATGTCGTCTCAAATCAGAATTGGATGATGAACAACAACACAAATCAAATCCTGGTCGGACATGCATCCGGTTTTATTCCAGCAGGTTCATTGAATCCGGGAAGTTTTTGTGTAACCGGCGAAGTAGATCCATTCACCATTACAATAAGCTATTTGTACAGCAATGGTGGAGTTGCCGGAAAATGTGAGGAAAAATTTATTTTGAATTGTCCTGCATTGCCATTTCAAGCCTGTGCTTGTCCGAAAGGAAATTTACCCGGACCCAATTTGGTTCAAAACGGAAGTTTTACATTTGGGAATGTTGGTTTTACTTCAGGTTATCCGTACACAGCGCCTCCAACAGCAATTGGTTTTGCACGATATTCCATTCGCAATTCAACCAATCTAGTAAATTCAGCCTGGGCTTGTACCGATCATACTACAGGAGCGCCATTGGGTCAATTCATGGCAGTTGATGGCAGTACCTTGTCCGGTTTTGCAGTTTGGCAAAACAACATACAAGTCGTACAAGGCAAGCAATATTCATTTTGTGCATTTGTAAATAATCTTGTGAATACACTTAATAATTTTAGCGACCCAACACTCGAGCTCTGGATCAATTCTACATTACAGGCAACGACGACTCCATTGACAGAATCCCCTGATGTTTGGGTAAATTTGAGTACCAACTGGACCAGTAATGTTACTGGTGTAGTACCGATTGAAATCCGATTGGCGGCACCATCTTATGCTTCTGGTTACGACTTTGCTATTGATGATATAGCTTTTCATGAGTGTTTAAAAGATACCATTGTGTTCAATCCGGACACCTGCTGCACAAAATGCGCTGGCACTTCATCTTGGCAATCCGTGAGCAATCAATATTTCATTCAGGATATGGTGGTGTATGATAATAAATTGATTATCGGTGGTGTGTTTAATGTCGGAGGATTTGACAACATTGCGGCTTGGGATGGAACAAATTGGTTTCAGTTGGGTACAGGACTAAATGGAACAGTTGAAGCTTTGGTTGTGCACAATGGAAAATTATATGCAGCCGGTGCCTTTTCAAATCAGGGCAATAACATCGCAGAATGGAATGGCCCCATTCCGGGTGGATCATGGAATACAAGTTTCCCTGGGATGTCAGGAGGCATCTATACACGTGTTGCTTCATTGCTTTCAACTTCTCAGGGATTGGTTGCAGGAGGCTCGTTCCAGAATCCAGCAAATAATATCGCTTTATGGAATGGAACCAACTGGAGTAATTTGGGAGGATCAGGGATCATTGCTCCGCCAATAAAAGGAGGAGGTGTAAATGCTTTGGGATTATTCAATGGAAAAATTGTTGCGGGTGGTGTCTTCTCTCCGCCACTAAAAAACATCGCAATATTGAACAGCAACTTCTGGACAAATCTTGGCAATGGAATCAATCTTATTGGTGGCAATTTTGGTGAAGGCGTAAAATCCATTCTACAATTTGGTCCTACCAAACTGGCTGTAGGCGGACGATTTATGGAAGCTGTGAATGCTAATACAGTAGCAGGCACCAATTTTATAGCGCAATGGAACGGAACGAATTGGAGCTCGATGAATACCGGTGTAAATACCAGTTTCGAAGGAATTTACGATTTGAAAATTCATTGCGGTGATTTATATGCCTGTGGATTGTTTACACAAATTGGTGGAAACAATATAACAGGAGTTGCGCATTGGGATGATAATTTAAATATTTGGACAACTGCATCCAATCACACGAATCAATTGGTACGAGCACTTGAGAATTTTAAAACGGACAGCAACAGCACCTGTGATTTGTTTTCAGCAGGTGAAAATCTTCTCAATCATTTAAAATGTATAACCGCAAACGAAGATTTAATGAATACTAAATTTTCGGTGTATCCGAATCCAACGAATTCCAAATTGATTATTGAACTAAACCAAAATGCAACATCCAATTATACCTTATCCGCAATTGACTTGTGTGGTAAAAAGGTATTGAATGAAATTTTAGTTAAAGGAGAAAAACATGCAGTACTTGATATGAGTAAAATTGCAGTTGGATTTTATTTGATTGAATTGAGGGATAAAAATTTTAAGCGTTGGTATCGGAAAGTGGTGAAAGAATGATCGCGCCTGCCTGCTGCTGGCAGGGATTACTCTGATGATCACGGATTGCGCGGATGTAATTTTTGATTAGCAATAACACCCAAACTCGCACACAAACCCTTCCGATATTTATCGGGACTGGATTCGGGGTGAGTTGATTTAATATGAACAATTGATTTACTTTGTGCCTTATTTTAAGGTATGAATATCGCTCTCGCCCAACTCAACTATCATATCGGCAATTTTGATGGAAATCTTTCAGTCATGAAAGATGCTGTATTAAAAGCAAAAGCAGAAAAAGCAGATCTCATTTGTTTTAGTGAATTGGCAACCTGTGGGTATCCACCCCGGGATTTTTTGGAATTTAAAGATTTTATACGGCAATCCATGCAGGTGGTGAATCAATTGTGTGAATTGTCCAATGATATTGCCATTGTCGTCGGTGCCCCCACTGTAAATCCGGAAATAGAAGGGAAGGATCTTTACAATTCGGCTTTTTTTCTCTACGATAAAAAAGTACAGTTCATTGCTAAAAAAGCACTGCTTCCCAATTATGATATTTTTGATGAGTACCGGTATTTCGAACCCAACCGAAGTTTCGATACATTCACATTCAAAGGCAAAAAAATTGCACTCACCATATGCGAAGACATCTGGAATCTCGGCAATCAAAATCCTTTGTATACGATTTGTCCATTAGATGAGATGATTGCTCAAAAACCGGATTTCATACTCAATCTTTCTGCCTCTCCTTTTAGTTATGAACATGCGGACAGTCGTCTCGATGTCATTCGTGCCAACGTGTTGAAATATAAAATACCGATGTTTTATGTGAATTGCTACGGAGCACAAACAGACATTCTGTTTGACGGAGGTTCAGCAGTATTGTCTCCAAATGGAAACTGTTATGATGAAATGCCATTTTTCGAATCTTGTCTGCGATATTATGATCTGGATGAAGTCTATCAGGGTAAAATTTCTAATGAGCAAAAGAAAGATACTGTTGAATTGATATACAAGGCACTCGTTCTTGGAATCAAGGATTATTTTGCAAAAATGGGTTTTACTAAAGCGATACTTGGACTTTCAGGTGGAATTGATTCTGCATTAACTTGTGTGTTGGCAGTACATGCATTAGGCAAAGAAAATGTAAAAGTATTGCTGATGCCATCAGAATACTCTTCGAAAGAATCGGTTACGGATGCCGAAGCACTTGCAAAGAATTTGGGCATCAGCTATGAAATCATTCCTATAAAAAATGTTTTTGATCAATACAAATCAACACTAAAAGAATATTTCCAAGACCTTCCTGAGAATGTTACAGAAGAAAATCTTCAGGCAAGAATCAGGGGCATGTTATTGATGGCCTTTTCCAATAAATTTTCATACATCTTATTGAACACGACGAACAAAAGTGAAATGGCCGTAGGTTACGGTACATTATATGGTGATTTATGCGGAGGGCTGGCGGTATTAGCTGATGTGTATAAAACGCAGGTCTATCAACTTTCAAACTACGTCAATAGAAATTCAGAAATCATTCCAAAAAATTCCATCACAAAACCACCATCTGCTGAATTGCGTCCAGGTCAAAAAGATTCTGATACCTTACCTGAGTATGATGTCCTTGATAAAATTCTCTATCAATACATAGAGTGTCATCAGGGTCCAAAAGAAATTATCGCAATGGGTTTTGATGAAGCCACGGTATTGAGATCGTTGAGAATGGTCAACAAAGCGGAATTTAAAAGATACCAGGCCGCACCGGTACTGCGAGTTTCTTCCAAATCATTTGGACTGGGTAGGAGAATGCCAATTGAAGGGAAGTATTTAAATTAGTGATGAGTGATGAACTATGAGATATTAAAGCCTCAATGTTGACACAAAAGTATCAATAATATAATAGTTTAAATGTTTATCATTTAAAGATGTAAATCACTCAGTGTTTTAACACTTATCACTCATAGTTCATCACTCATCGTTAAATTCAACTCGCTTCAGCAACGACTTCAGTGACTTCAGGTACCATTCTTTTGAGAAGTCCTTCAATACCAGCTTTAAGTGTGACTGTTGAAGAAGGGCATCCGCTGCAAGAGCCTTGCATGGTTACGGTGACAATGCCATCGCGAAATGATTTGAATTCAATATTGCCGCCATC
>JBGAWX010000269.1:0-4677 GCA_044227375.1 Saprospiraceae bacterium | reverse complement strand
GAATTTTAATATTCATATTTACGGAAAGTTTGTGCCAAGCTATATTCTAGTTTAATTTTATTTCTTAAAAGTATAAAAACAACAGCTTGTTACATACAAACGACAATTAGCACCATATATAATTAATGATCGGGTTAATTGAGGGACGTTAGTCTATATTTAATGTATCAAGAGTGTTATTTCAGGATTTGAAAATTCTTATCTCGTACTAAATAATATTTGTTAAATATTATTTCTTTGTTTCTATTTTGTGTTTAAATCATTTAAAAGGATCAGACTTTAGGCTTATGAATGGGAGGGTATTTCAGCATGTTTTATTTTGGGGGATCTACTTCCTGATTTGTTTGTATAATGAATTATATCTTTCCCAATCATTTGCATTGCATCCTTCGGCCGTATTGTTTTTCCAAACAGTGCTTGCAGTTGTATTGTTACTGGGTATTAAGATCGCTGCGGTTTATTTTATTTTTTTAAAACTGATTCCTGATTGGATCGAAGATAAAAATGGAAAGAAGTTTTTTATTTCGGTAATGCTGACATTGTTGTTGGGTGCATTATTTATGAGATTGATGATTCATGGAATAGTTTGGCCATATGTCTATGGAGAACCAAGAAAGCAAATTCATTTTCTGGGTTTGTTGGCGCGATATTTTTATTCTTTACTGGATTTGGTACAAATAGCCGGTATTGCTATTAGTATTAAATTCTATAAATTAAAGGTGGAGTCCATTAAGAAGGAGAAAAATTTAATTTTAGAAAAGAGCAAAGCGGAAGTGCTGCATTTGAAAGCGCAAACAAATCCCCATTTCTTATTCAATACCTTAAATAGCATCTACTCTTTGGCACGATCAAAGTCTGAGCAAACCGCTGATGTTGTCATGAGATTATCCAAATTACTGAGATATACCCTTTATGATACAGACAAAAGGACCGTTTCTGTAGGAGAAGAATTAAATATATTAAGAAATTATATTGAGCTGCAGCAATTGCGTTTTTCAAATAGAGTCATTGTTGATTTTGTAGCAAATATAGATTCTGAGTCTACACAGATTGCCCCATTGTTATTATTGCCTATCATTGAAAATGCATATAAGCATTGTGACGAGAGTAATGTCAGGATAATGTTTGATTTAAATCTGGTAAAAAATAAAATGAATTTGAGCACTTCCAATCCTGTATCTTTCGAAGGTGATGTTGCAAAGGGATCCGGATTATCAAATCTAAGAAGGCAATTGCATCTTTTGTACAGGGACTATATTTTGGAGTATTATATAGAAAATAAACTGTTTGTGTTAAAACTAAGTATTAATTTGGATTCTTATGCGGGAAATGAATTGTTTGATCCTGGAAGATGAGCCTCTTGCGCAGAATATTCTTAAAGAATACATATTGGATATTCCCGGATTAAGGTTAACATCAATCTGTGATAATGCCTATGAAGCTATGCGACTACTGGCAAAAGAAGACGTGGATATCTTGTTTGTGGATATTAACCTCCCTAAGTTTAATGGAATTGATTTTATTAAGTCGCTTCAAAAAAAGTATGCTATAATTCTGACAACCGCTCATCATGAGTTTGCTGTCGAAGCTTTTAATTTAAATGCAATAGATTATCTTCTGAAGCCAATAGAATTTGTGAGGTTTTTACAAGCTGTGAATAAAATATTGGAGAGCCCCAGGGCACAAGCAGAATTATTGAATCCGGTAAGTCAGGAGCGTAAGTATCAATTTTTTAATGTGGATAAGAAGCAGGTTAAAATATATTTAGATGAAATTCTTTATATAGAGAGTCTTAAGGATTATGTTAAATTGCATTTGACGAACAGATCGTTTGTTACAAAATTCCAGATCGGTACAATTGAGGAGGTGTTAAACGGCGATCACTTTATCCGTGTTCATAAGTCATTCATAATAAATAAAAATGCAATCACTTCTGTAAGTGCCAGTGAAGTTGAAATTTCGTCAACCAAAATTCCAGTTGGTAGAGTGTACAAGCAAGCTATTGAAAAATTACTGCGAATTTGAAAAATTGTACTGTTGTTCTTATAGTCATTAAGATTCTGAATTTCACTTAAAATAAAAAAGGGATGAGTTTGTAGAGTCATCCCTTTTTTCATTATTTATTAATCAAAGATCTTAGCTCTTTTTAGCTGGTGTTACAGCAGATGAAGTTTTTGTTTTACGGCAAGCTGCAGTGCATTTGTGGCCTTTTTCGCCATGAACATAGTTGTGTTTGTCTGTTGTGCATGATGCATTGCAAACGTGCTCCTTTAAATTTGTTTTTGGATCTGGTTTTGCCGGATCTGGGTTTGCTGGATCAGCAGTTGTTTTGCTCATTGATCTCATGCATTCAGCACCACATTTATGACCTCTTTCTCCATGTGCGTAAACGTGTTTACCATCTTTGCAAGCTGCAGAACAGACGTGGTCTTTTGTATTTACGTCTGTGGTTACTGTAGACATGTCAGATTTAGAAGTTGGTGGTTTTGGTACAGTAGTTTGAGCTTGTGCTGCACCGATGAATAAAACTGCTCCGAAGAGAACTAAGAATTTTTTCATATTTTTAATTTTATAGTTAAAAGAATTTACAAAGATAGCAAGACGCATAACTAACACAATTTATTTTATGAAAAAACAAGATCACAAAAGTGTTTAAGTATTTATTAATTAAACGAGATGTTAATGAAAATCAACATTGTGTATATAACTAATTTTGTAGTGCGGTTATCAGTGAAAGTTTATAAATATTTATAAATTCAGTGGTTCATTATCGGTGGCTGGAATATTATACATTCCTTGAACCGATGATCAAATCTTAAATATTCGGCCCTCGTTTGATTTTAAAACTAATGAATACACTGGCCTGTTCTCGATTGTTGGTGTTATTGAGGCGATAATCCATTATGGAAGTATAAGAGATAGTGCCCTGTATTGCACCTTCAGGACCACCGAAAGACTCGATTTCTATTAAAGCGCCTTTCGGAATTGAACTCACCAATTCATCACCATTGGTAAATGAAAGTTGAAGGTCTCCTGACTTAGATATGTTGGGATCTGTTGCAAAAATTGCGGTAAATTGTCCGGTAGTGGTATCTCCTTGCCATGCCCAATTGATAAAACTTTTTGTGCTCAGGTTATTCTGAGATTTCTCCTGCAGGGGTTTGCTTAATATCTTTTGTATAGATTGAGAAACCAGGTAATTATGGTCAGGAACTATAGAATTACTTATCACATGATAAGTGGAACCTGTAAATGTTCCGGATAGAAATTCAATATTGAATTCACTAGGGCCATTAAATACATCTCCTGGAAAGAGATCATCCTGCAGACATGAATAGAATGTAAGGGTATATAGGATGAGGACAATCGATAATTTAGTATTCCTGTGGCTTTTGAATTCAGAAATCATGTATTGCTTTTTAACATGGATTGATAATGGGTATTCATAAGATCAAAAACCTGATATGTTTCATGGATCAATTTGGAATCGACTAATTTTTGCACATCTTCGAATCCAGACATCCCTTCGGCTTCCATAAATTTGTAAGTCTGTTCGAACGGCCCAACTTCAAATTTGAGGATGTATTTGTTTCCGGACTTGAAGACCGTGATCAATAAATCAGGATGAGGAATTTGACCCAGGATTCTCATGCTTGTAATCTTGTTGGATGATTTGCGAATATTTTTTATAGAGCGATCTGTATTCCGGAAATTCCTGAACCAGTAAACGAATGTGTTTTTCAATGGTGTGTATATCGCCTCGTTTTGCTGGTCCGGTCTGCGCATCATGGGGTTCAATGAGGAATGCTTTTTCAACAGTTTCCTTCATAAGGCTTTTTAAAACTTTAAAAGGTACATTGGACTGATCTAATATTTTTTTTGCAATGACTAAATTGTAATTTGAAAAATTATTTGCGAAGACGGATGCCAGGTGAAGGTGTGTCCTGATTTTCTCATCCATCAAATACACTTCATTGCTGATGGACTTTGCAAGATTTTTTAGGATTGCGCTGCTTTCAGGATTGCCTTCGATGAAAACAGGGATCTGTGACCAGTCTGGTTCTTTAAACCGGGAAAAACTCTGCAATGGATAAAACAATCCTCTGTTCGTAAATGCATGATCAATAATGTCCGGTGAATTAACACCTGAACTATGGGCTATTATTTTTTCAGTCGAAATGATGAGGGAAAGTTTCGAACTGATTTCGGTAATGGCATCATCTTTTATGCAGATCAGAAAAATCGATGCATTCCGATTTATAGATTGCAATGAATTAATCGCTTCGCAATTCAGTTTATCAGCAAGAAGTTTTGAATGTCCGATTTCCCTTGAATAGACTTGAAGTATGTTGTGGCCTGCACTTTTTAATTTAATGCCTAACGCAGTTGCAAGATTGCCTGAGCCGATCAAAACAATATTATGCTGCATTTGCTTTGGGAAACCGTTTTACAAAAAATGATAAAAAGAGACCGCTCAACATAAGGGCACCACCAAACCAGACCAAATTGATCCAAGGAAATTCAATGACCTGGATGACTATAAAATCATTTCTTGGAACATTCTCTGAAATGAGAACAGGGATTTCTGAGTTGGAAATATCCGGATGTATAAAATAGTCAAAGCGCATGGTTTCGGTTTCCGGATCAATTTTAGAAAATTTGATGCTGATGCCCGGC
>JBGAWX010000268.1:0-4710 GCA_044227375.1 Saprospiraceae bacterium | reverse complement strand
ATGATTTGAAGATATTGGGCAATATCCGCTTCTCCTCCGGTTGAAGGAAGTGCTTTGATTTCTTTAGGCGTCACTGTGAGCGTTGAGATCTTTACTTCGGTGCGGGCTTGTTGCTTCTTACCAGAAACACTCACTTCACCAAGCAACATGCTCGATTCATTTAAAAAAATTTGCTTATTGATAATCTGACTGCCTCTAATGGTGATGTCAATAGAAAATGTATCAAAACCTATATAACTCGCCATCAATGTATATTCTCCCTTTGGCACTGAGGAAATATTAAAAAAGCCAAGGTTGTCTGTTATTGTACCGAAAGAAGTGCCTTTGAGAAATACGGAAGTATAACTTAACGGCTCTCCGGTAGCCTTGTTGTAAACATTACCCCTGATATCAGATTTCTGAGCGGATAAACATGTTATAAAACTAACGAGGATTAATGAACACAAGGATTTTAACATGAAAAGAGAATTAGGCCGCAAAAGTACAATTTGATCCTGTATATATGTTAATTTTAACTTGAGGGCTAAACGATCTTTCACCATTTAATGTTTATTGCCTAATGTCTAAAAATCAAGGTATTTATAAATCGGGGATCCAGTTTTTTCATCAACACGATAATCAAAAGCTCAAGTCCCTGTTTGATAAGCTTTTAAGCCTTTTTAAGGAACTCCTGCTGGCCGCATCCGGAGATGTCAATTATACCCTGCAATGGTTGAATGAGTTGGACCGCAAATATGGTATTTTCTCCAAGGACTATAGATTACCTGACTTTATTGAAGATTTGAAAAAAAATAAATGGATTGACTTTAATGATAATGTTCCCAATTCATTAAAACCGAATTCCAAATTAGAATTGGAATTGAGAAAAAATGCTTTTGAATCCCTTTTCGGCAAATTGCGAAAAAGCCGCTTTGGAAAACATAAAACCAGATTCTCTGGCTCTGGTGATGAACTCACAGAAGATCAACGTGCTTATGAATTTGGAGATTTATTCCAACAGATCAACACCTCCGAATCTGTAAAAAATGCATTTGTCAAACACGGTGTAGAACATTTTGAGTTAAACGAAAACGATTTGGTTTCTTTCGATACCTTTCAACAAACGCAATGCAGTACGGTATTGATGATCGACATTTCGCACTCCATGATTCTTTATGGTGAGGACCGGATTACACCTGCAAAAAAAGTGGCAATGGCATTATCTCACATGATTCGCAGTTATTATCCAAAAGACAAGCTTGACTTTGTAGTATTTGGAGATGATGCCTGGCAAGTCGAACTCGCTGATCTTCCCTATCTGGAAGTCGGTCCATACCACACCAATACCGTTGCTGGTTTGAACCTTGCTATTGAAATATTAAACAAAGCAAAGAATCCAAACAAGCACATCATGATGATTACCGATGGTAAACCAACCTGCATCAAGCGGGGTAAAGAATATTACAAGAATTCTTTTGGCCTGGATCGCTTTATAGTATCCCGGACTTTAGCATTAGCAAGAAAATGCAGAAAACAAAAAATCGATGTAACCACTTTTATGGTAACCAGTGATCCTTACCTGGTCGATTTTGTAGAACAATTCTCAAAAGAAGCAAACGGAAAAGCATTGTATACCAATCTCGACGGTTTGGGTGAACACATTTTAATCAATTACGAAAATTTAAAAAGAAAAAAATCGGGAAGATGAATCCAGGAACTTTAGGAGAATTAAAAAAATCAAAGTATAAGTATCGGAGTATTCGCCAGGAGTTGCGCGACAACCTGATTCAAAAACTTAAAATGAAAGAGCCCATTTTTGATGGCATTTATGGGTATGATCAAACGGTGATTCCCGATATTGAACGTGCAATACTGAGCGGTCATAATATTTTATTTCTTGGACTGCGGGGTCAGGCGAAAACAAGAATGGCCCGTTTGCTGGTTAAACTTCTTGACGAATACATTCCAATCATCGAAGGAAGTGAAATCAACGATGATCCACTTCATCCGATCAGTAAATTTGGAAGGGAAACCATTTCACAACTGGGCGATAACACTCCGATTCATTGGATGCATCGCGAAGAACGCTATGTTGAAAAACTGGCAACTCCGGATGTGAGCATTGCAGATTTGATTGGCGATCTGGATCCAATAAAAGCTGCACAGAAAAAAATTGCATACGACAATGAATACGCGATACATTATGGATTAATACCCAGATCGCATCGATCGATATTTGTCATCAATGAACTTTCCGATCTTCAAGCACGAATTCAAGTAGCACTGTTTAATATCCTTGAAGAAAATGATTTGCAAATCCGTGGATTTAAAGTCAAATTGCCATTGGACATTTTTTTCTTATTTACTGCAAACCCGGAAGATTACACTCAACGGGGCAATATCATCACTCCTTTAAAAGATCGTATTGAAAGTCAGATTCTGACGCATTATCCTGAAGACATCGAAACCTCGTTAAAGATTAGCTTGCAGGAATCCAAAATAGACGAAACACTGCAAACTCAAATTGCCATTCCAGAGCTCATGCTCCGGATTGTCGAACAAATTTCTTTTACTGCAAGAGAAAGTGAATTCATTGATGATAAAAGCGGCGTGTCCGCAAGACTCAGCATATCGGCATTTGAATTATTATATAGTGCCATTCATCGAAGAATGCTTCTCAATAGTGAAAAAAAAGGAGTTGCAAGATTGTCTGATCTACTCGCAATTGTTCCTGCACTTACAGGTAAAATGGAATTGGTTTATGAGGGTGAGCAAATGGGATCTTATGATGTTGCTTTGAATTTGATCAATGAAGCGATTCAAAAACAATGCGAAACTTTATTTCCTTTGATTTCAATCAATGGCAAGCAAAAAACTACAAATCCCTATCAATCGATTTGTGACTGGTTTTCGAAGGGAAACAGTATCATCATTGGACTGGATGATTCTGAATCAACGTATCAGAAAGTCATTCATTCCATTCCAGATGCTGCTGTGTTTATAAAAAATTTTGAAAAAAAAGATCAGAACTTTGCCATTGAATGCATATTGCATCTCATCTCTGGTGCTAACATTATTCAAAAAGAATGGCTGGATCAACGCATTATTTTTAAAGATCAACTGGCCAGCATGCTCAATGATTTGGATCTGTCTTCAAATTAGGATTTGACGTACAAAATCATCAGTATTTCCAAGAGGATCCCGTTCCAGTCGTTTTATAGGTTCATTGGGACCAATTCACTTATCTTTACGCAAATTTTATAACAGTGGGTTTATTATTATTTATCGTGATCAGTTATATCCTGTTGTGTTTTTCACTAATGGGCATTTTCAAAAAAACAGGTATAGATCCTGTAAAGGCCTGGATACCGGGAATCAATTTTGCAGAATGGTGTAAACTGATAGGCAGAAAATCTTCACATGCCTGGTGGTTGTTATTTCCAATAGTCAATTTTTTTATCTATGCAGCAATGTGTATAGACCTGGTAAAGTCTTTTGGAAAAATGAGTTTTTGGGATTCTGTCTTATCCGTAGTCTATACTCCTTTATCTTTTTGGTTAATTGGACAGAATGCCAGTTTAAAATATCTGGAACCTGCTTACCTTAAAGAAAAAGAATTTTTAAATGAATTGCACCTTGCCCAAAAATCCAAAGACTGGAGTCGCATACAAAAACTCAAATCGACGAATAAATATTCCAGAAGCGTATTGAGAGAATGGGTTGAATCCATAATTTTTGCAGTATTCGCAGCAGCTTTTATACGAATGTTTCTCATTGAAGCCTATGTCATTCCAACACCATCTATGGAAGGGAGTTTGAATGTTGGCGACTTTTTATTCGTAAGTAAAGCACATTATGGTATCCGGACACCGATGACCATTGCAATGATTCCGTTGCTGCACAACCGAATTCCAAAATTTGATGTGGAATCCTATTTTAAAAAACCATCGCTTCCCTATTTCAGATTGCCTGCGATTACTAAAGTGAAACGCAACGATCCATTCGTTTTTAATTGGCCGGTCGGTGACAGCGTTTATGTGACCCCCAATCGCAGCTGGACCCATTATCAGTCATTGACACAACTCGAAGCTGCACAGGAATGCAAGGGTTTGCCATTGATTGTAAGACCACTTGATAAAAAAGATCATTACATTAAACGATGTGTTGCAATACCTGGAGATACATTGCAGGTTAAAGACCGGCAACTTTATATCAATGGTCAGCCCGCACAAAATCCGGAGCACATGAAATACGGCTACCAGGTAATGGCTAAGGCAGGATCCTTAAATTGGAAAAAACTGGACAGTTGGGGAATCAGTAAGGATCAATACTCCATCAGGGGATTGTTTTTTCTCGATGCGAAGCAATATGAAAAAATGAAAGCCCTTGGACCTGACATTACGATCATTCCGTTTCCTCAAACGGACAGCAATCCGTTTCCTCATGATCCCGTAAATTTTCCTAATTGGAATTTTGACAATTATGGTCCGATCTGGATTCCCAAGCAAGGGGTTACTGTATCTATTGGGATGAATAATATTGCTTTATATGCGCGTATCATTTCCGTGTATGAACACAACGCTATGGAAATAAAAGATGGAAGCATATGGATTAATGGCAAACCTGAAACAACATATACCTTTAAACAAGATTACTATTGGGCTATGGGAGACAACCGGCATAATTCAGAAGATTCCCGGGCATGGGGATTTGTACCTTTTGATCACGTAG
>JBGAWX010000267.1:0-4736 GCA_044227375.1 Saprospiraceae bacterium | reverse complement strand
AGTACTTGGCCCCTTTCAAGACCTGAGATAATTTGTTCTCTTTGTTCCTGAAGATCCCCTTCAATTAAGGCTTTGTGGGAAACTACCGCATTTTTAATGGTTTCATTGATTTTAACCACTTTAAACTCCATCACTTTTCCAACATAAGCATCATAATCTGTAATCGGCTTGATATCGATCTGAGATCCCGGCAAGAAGGTTTCAAGTCCATTGCAATCTACAATCAGTCCTCCTTTGGTTTTACTGATTACAGAGCCTTTGATAATGGTTCCATTTTTATATGAATCCACAAGGTTTTCCCAGGCACGAAGCAATTTAGCTTTTTTACGACTGAGGACAAGATGTCCTTTTTCGTCTTCAGTTTTTTCAACATAGATCTCAACGGTATCCCCTGTTTTGGGATCCATTTCCCTGAATTCGGTCTTTGGGACCAAACCATCCGATTTATAATTAATATCCAAAATCAGACTGTCTCCTGTGACTCCGGCTACTCTAGCCTGAATGACCTGACCATCCACAATGGATCTGAAGGTGGAATCATAATCTTTAATGTATTTTTTCTGGTCGGCTTCAGTATAGTTCAGGGTGTTTTTATTACTGATTGACCAATCGAACTCGTCATGAGCACCGGAATAATCATCGGTTTCAACGAGGGTTTCCAGGTCAACGACTTCTTCCAGAAGATCTGTAGTCGCCTCTGTCTTCTTAGGCAGTTCCACTAATTCATCTTCTTTGATTTCGAGTTCGTCTTCTGGATTTAACTTGTTTTCATCCAACATTTTGGCATGTTTTAAAGGTGAATAAATAATTTTTTAGCGGCGCAAAGGTAAAATATTCCAGCAATCCAAAAGCAGTATTTTTCCTGACTATATTTCTTATCCTATCCGATTGGATACCCTTTCAACAAAATCTTTAGTGCATGAAGCTCAAACATTCGCTTTATAACTAGCATATTAAAAATCAAAATATATTTTCATATGATCATAAATTGTCATCCTTTATTTCATATCTGAATCTCAGATCCAGAATGATTATTCCATATTGCAATTGCAGTTTTACTTATTGTTGTATTTTCACATTCAAAGTTTCACAATGACAGAAATAAGACCCTGGCTCAAAAATTATCCGGCAGGAATCCCCGCGAATATCAATCCTGCTGCTTATCCGTCCTTACGCGAATTTGCTGAGGAGTCTTTCAAAAAGTTTGCGAAGTTGAATGCATTTACATTAATGGGGAAAAGCATGACCTATAAGGAGCTTGATGAAAAGTCAAATGCTTTTGCAGCATATCTTCAATACAGAGGCTTAAAAAAAGGAGATCGAATTGCATTCATGATGCCCAATTTACTGCAATACCCCATTGCCATATTTGGTGCGATTCGTGCAGGCATAACCATTGTAAATATTAATCCTCTCTATACCCCTCATGAAATGGAATTTGTTTTTAACAACTCTGAAGTTAAAGCCATTGTATTAGCAGAAAATTTTGCATCCAATCTGGAGAAGATCATTCATAGAACAAAAATCGAAATTGTAATTCTGACTTCCATTGGCGAATTGCTCGGCGGCATCAAAGGGTTTGTAGTCGATTTTACTGTAAAATACATCAAACGGCTGGTTCCAAGATATACCTTAAACAACACGATTGATTTTAGTACTGCCTTGCGTCAGGGTTCTCATCAGGCCATTAAACCCGTTGAGATCAATGCTGGCGATCTTGCGCTCTTACAATATACCGGAGGAACAACCGGAATAAGTAAAGCCGCAATGCTTACACACGGCAATCTTATCGCCAATATCGAACAAATCAAAGCCGTCATTTGCTATTATCTGGTCGAAGAAAAAGAAACTACACTTTCTCCTTTGCCTATGTATCACATTTTTGCATTTGCCGTAAACGTCATGGCGATGATGGCAATAGGAGCAAACACCATATTAATATTGAACGCACGCGATATCGGGTCTATCGTTAAGGCATTTCAATCCCATCCAGTAAGTCTCATGACCGGAGTGAATACCTTATTCAATGCCTTGATGAATCATCCAAAATTCGGCAATACAAATTTCAGCAACTTAAAAGTAAGTGTAGCAGGAGGTATGGCATTGCAATCCTCTGTCGCTGAAAAGTGGAAAGCCATAACGGGTTGTTGGTTGAGTGAAGGTTATGGGATGACTGAAGCTTCACCAGTGGTAAGTCTTAATCCAATTGACGGGCATGGAAAACAGGGCAGCATCGGGATCCCAGTTCCATCGACTGATGTGCGCATAGTTGATGAATCCGGTCAGGTTTGTTCTCCAAATCAGATTGGTGAAATCCAAGTCAAAGGACCACAAGTAATGAAAGGATATCTTAACCGCCCGGATGAAACCGCAAAAACAATTGTTGATGGTTGGTTGTGCACCGGCGATATTGGCATGATGGATGAAGACGGATTTTTTAAAATCGTGGATCGAAAGAAAGACATGATCATCGTGTCCGGATTCAAAGTATTTCCCAATGAATTGGAAGAAATCATATCCAAGCATCCGAAAGTTTTAGAAGTCGCGGCAATTGGAATTCCGGATGATAAATCCGGTGAAGCTGTTAAGGTTTTCATCGTAAAAAAAGAAAGAAGCTTGAATGAATCCGAAATCCTCGATTATTGTAAGCAATATCTTACCAATTACAAAGTGCCCAAATTTGTGGAGTTCCGGGAATCTTTACCAAAGACCAATGTCGGTAAAGTGTTGCGTAGGGAATTAAAAACGTAGTAAGTCAATTGAGAAATCAATGTGATGTTTCTCAATTTCACCAAGATTTGATTTTATCAACCATTAAAGATATTTTAATTAATTCAGCGAGTACTCCGAAGTTGGTCAAATACCTGATCCGGGATAGTATATCACAATTGTTGAAATTGGCACCTTCAACAGGAATTAAAAGTCATTTTATAAAGAAAATAATTTACTTGTTTTTTATTTATTTTGCATCACTTTAAAATCTTAAATATTTCATTCACAACAAAAAACTAAAATTATGAGTCGATTTACTTACCCTATCTTGTTTCTGGGAATGGTAGCATTGCTTTCCATTACTTCCTGCAAAAAAGATGATCCCATCATCCATGTTAATCCGGGCATCAATTTTGCAAGTGGCACCGGACTCATTAGCTCTGATGTTTCAGTACCGATCTATACCCCGATAAAAATAAATTTAACTGCAGTAAAAGGAAGCAATCCGCTCAAGTATATCAAAGTGAATGTAGATGGGATTCAATTGCCTCCATTAACCTTTTTAGTGAATGGAGTTGGCGCTCCTGCAAACCCTGCATTATTAATTGGCCAGGACAAAGAAGGGATTACACATGCATACGAATTTTTAACTTCAACTGAACCTGACACCGTGTTATATGAATTTACTATTGCAGATGATAATGACAGTATTGTTGTGAATTCAATTAAAGTAATTTTTACCGCGACTCCTGCCACAGAAAGAGCAAAAGGACTCATTGTCTATAATTATACCGGTCCAAGACAAGCAGGTTTAGATCTATTTAACGCAAAAGTGGTCTCCGGAAATGATCCGAATGCTACAATCAGGGATTACGGTGTTGTTGATCCCATGTCTAATGGTACATGGGTTAAAAAATTTACTCCCCGCAACGGTTCAATCATAAAAGATCCACCTGCAGGCTTATCCTATTCAGAAATTACCTACGTCGAGGATATTATTTTTCTTTTTGATAACGGAACCAATGACATCGGAACCACCGACACAAAAGTCTTAGCAAAAGGAGATTTCTTTGTGGTAAAAAACGGAACTGCTTATTTTGCGATTTCTGTCGACAATCTGACATTTACCGCGAATGACAATTTGGACAATTACGAGATTTCATTTAAAAGATAAAATAGAATTCATTTATAAAAGACCCTTCAAGAATATGAAGGGTCTTTTTATTAGATTACATACCATCTAAACCATATTGCAATTTGAAATGAGATTATTCAATGAATTCCTTTCAAATTCTATAAAAGTATATTTTCTTTAAAATCAGTCTATATCTTTACTCAAAATTAATCAGATCTTGCAAACCTTATCCATAGTAATTCCTGTCTACAACGAAGAAAAGACAATCCACTTAATCCTGGATGCCATATCCAAAGTCAGTTTAATGGCAGGAATCCAAAAAGAGATCATTTTGGTAAATGACTGTTCTAAAGATAAAACTGAAGAACGCCTGCTCGAATACATCAACAAAAATCCCGATCAAAACTGCAGGTATTACAAACACGAAGTCAATCAGGGAAAAGGGGCGGCATTGCATACCGGAATCCAAAATGCAAGCGGAGATTTTATCATCATCCAGGATGCAGATTTGGAATATGATCCCCGCGAATACAATGATTTATTGCGTCCAATTCTTGAAGGTCATGCAGATGTGGTTTATGGCTCACGATTTATAGGTGGTAATCCTCATCGCATTTTATTTTTCTGGCATTCCATTGGTAACCGAATGTTGACATTTTGTTCAAACGTGTTTACAAATCTCAACCTGACTGATATGGAAACCTGTTACAAACTGTTTAAAGCGGATATCATAAAAAATCTGGATTTAAAAGAAAAGCGCTTTGGTTTTGAACCTGAAGTCACTTCCAAAATATCCAAACTGGATCATGTAAGAATATATGAAGTCGGAATTTCATATTATGGTCGCACTTATGCAGACGGGAAAAAAATAAATTGGCAAGACGGCTTC
>JBGAWX010000266.1:0-4757 GCA_044227375.1 Saprospiraceae bacterium | reverse complement strand
TTCTTGTTTATGACAAAAGTGGCACCATGATCTCTCATCCAGAATTCATTGTCTTTAATTGTGGTGAAGCCTAATAAATAAGTTTTTATATGATCATGTTCCAAATAGTCTTTACAAATTTGCAACACACTATCTGTATTCGAAACAATATTAATTTGCACATAGGGGAGTAGTGCCCTGACAATATCTGACCTGACATTTTTAAATTTTGGAATGCCCTGACAGCCCATCCATACGGCTTCCTGGGGTTCGAATTCAGCCGGCATAAAATATTGATCATGATTGTCTTCCAATTTACAGGCTTGAATTTGCAAGCCAATAAACACAACCGTGACGTACCTCAGAATAGATAAGTATCTGAATACTGAAAAAAAATTACCATTTGCATTATACATCGTCATACTACTGTCAAGATTAATAAACTGAGAACTTCTCAATTTATCATGTTAAAATTACTTTTTCAATTTAAATCTAATGCTGCTTATTTCTTAAATCTAAATGAAACTGTATTTTTTCCTACTCAATTTGATTCGGTATTCAGGATTTGGCTTTTGGGAAGAGTTTCTTTTAATGTATTTGGGAGTACTAGTTTTTTGAATTGACGACCGGTTAAGCAGTGGACTACACTTCCTTGCCAATTCAAGGCTTGTGTTTGGATAAATCAAATCATTCGTTCAGGATACAATGATTTATTGATACGCTTCATCTCTTCTTCTTTTTTAATTGAAGAACTTGCATTAAGAGAGTTTGGCATCAAAAGCATAATCCTAGTATTGAAATTGGCATTCGTGTAGACACAGCATCAGAACCTCTCTGTCTAAATAGATATTCTTTAACCTTGGATCCCATATCAACAACATCTTGTTCTTTAAGTTCTGAGATAATAAAATAAGAATTCGGGGAAGTTACGATTTTACTGAATAGAAAAAACGAGGTGGATGTCAACAAGATGAAAACTGGATGCCATAAAACATTTTTGTAAATTTTAGAGTATAAACACCCCGTTGCATTATACATTACCATACTGACTGTTGAAGCTAAAATTGAGAACTTCTCAATTTTTCAAGCCAAATATACAAATTGTTGTTATATTTTAATTAGACAAATCATATTTATTTTGAACGTTTATAAATCAAAAATTGAAATGAGGATTATCATCCGGGAGGCCTGAAAAAGGGCCTCTTGAGGATTTATCCTCGCGACATTCCATGACTTCAATTGCGAAGCATTAGGATTTGGAACTTGTTTAAAAACTGAGAAAATCAGCATTTTAAGAATGTGGATTTGATTTTATTATTGGACTTAGTGAAAATGAATCACCATACGTCTGGTTTCGTTTTCTATTTTCGTAAATGGTACAAATTTTTCCTCAGTTTGTATTAAAGTTCTTTAACCGAAAATCACATACCTTTGTGATTAGGAATTCACTTTTAACTTAAATGAAAATCGTTTAGTTGGGTTAAAATGATTGTTCATTTAGGAATGGGGTGTAAATTCTTAAAGACAACTTAATGTGAGGGCTATAACTGGTATTCTGTTGGTTTTTGGATTTCTCTGGATTGCTTCAACCGGAAAAAAAAATTTGTATTTAAATTTCTACAGGTCTTCTATTGATTCTTTTATTCTGGAACAAGAGAATAGCATCAGCGAATTACTGCTTTTAGATTACAGTTCATCAGTTGGAATAAAGACAGCCAGGCAAATAATATCAGGTTTACGGGTACAGCTTAAAAAAAATGATTTTTGGCTGAGATATCTTCAACCCGTGGATTATAAAAAAATAAATGGACCCTTGCCAGTTGAATGGGAAACCGAGGTGTTTGAAAAATTTGAAAAACCCTATAAAAGAGAAGGTGCAGGCCTGACGTTGGCCTATGAGTATCTGGAAAACCAGAGTATTGAAAAAGATACCTTATTAAGTCTGATCAGATCATCCATAATTGCTTCCAGGGTCTTTTTAAATGATTCCATAACAAAGCACCTGTATACTCATTATCATTTTTTTCTTTGTAATCGATTATTTTTATTAAACCTTTCCGCAATTTACACTACTGGATTTGAATGTCCCGATAAATTCAGGATCATGCCTGAGTTGAAAGGAATGTTGAATGATGTCATGAAAATATATTCCGTTTACAATCATAGCTATCCTGAATTTGGTATCAAAGAAGATTACATCGCATTATATAATGAAATGATAAATTTTGTGCAAAAGCAATCCGATAATTTTGAAGAATTTAATCATTATTATTTTATAAGAGACTATGTAAATCCTTTATTTGAAATTAATCAAAAGTACATTAGAGCATATTCAGTAAAAACTTCAAATTATAATGATTTTAGTTTGAACGATGAGGCGATGTCCCTCTTTGACAAGGGTCTCTATACTGGTCAGGATATCAAAGGAGTCTATCGTTCCATTACGGATTCCAATTTGTTAAATGAAGTGCACACTCTAGGAAAATTATTTTTTTATGACCCAATATTATCCGGGAACAATAAAAGAAGTTGTGCTTCCTGCCATAATCCGAAGGAATATTTTACAGATACGTCGGTTTCAACCAACTTGCAGTTTGATCAGGTGAACAGGTTGACAAGGAATGCACCTACTTTAATTAATGTGGTATATAATCATCTGATCATGTTGGATGGAAAGCACTTCAATCTTGGAAATCAGGCTAAGGATGTTCTCACCAATCCGATTGAAATGAATAGTGAAGAAAGTGAATTGCTGGATAAAATTTTGAGTTGCAGGGAGTATAAAGTAAAACTCAAGGGTCTTGCAGAATTCAGTACTGAAAAAAAAATTGGCTTGAAACACATTACCTCTGCACTTATTTTTTATTATAGTTCCTTCAGCAATTCATACTCATCATTTGACCATGCAATGAACCTAATGTCAGATTTGGATTCGGTATCGATTCAGGGTTTTAATGTATTTATGAGTAAAGCGCAATGTGCAACATGCCATTTTCTGCCTCAATTCAATGGGGTAAAGCCGCCTTATATTGGCAGTGAGTTTGAAGTGATTGGCGTTCCTGAATCGAAAGCTTTTTCAAGCCTGAGTTCTGATCCGGGCCGTTATTCAATTAATCCAGCGTCAGAAACGTTGCATGCCTTTCGTACGGGTTCGCTGCGGAACATTTTTCATACTAAGCCGTATATGCATAATGGAGTTTTCAACAATCTTGAAGAAGTTATCGACTTTTATGATGCGGGAGGAGGAGCTGGAAAAGGAATTCAAGTCGTGAACCAAACTTTATCAGCAGATTCATTGCATCTAAGCAAGTTTGAAAAAATGGCCCTTTTGAAATTTATAAGTTCGTTAGACGAGAAAATTAATTTTGAGGAACCTCCGGTTTCATTGCCGTTATCTGGCAGAAAAAAATTAAATAATCGTAAAATTGGTGGTGAATATTAATTTCGCTATATGCTGAAGATAAAATGTATTACAGGATTATTGATTTGTCTTTTGTTTTGGCACTGTGCAGTCAATCAAAAGGCGTATAACATCCCTTCGGAATTATCTAAAGAAGATAAAAAGGAATTGTTATCCATTATCCGGCACGGTATAAAAATGTATAAAATTAATTGTGAGCAATGCCATGGAAGCAAATACCAAAGTAAAGACCAGGAGGCGAACTTTACACAAGAACAAATCAGATCTTATGAAGTATTCATGAAAATCCGGAATGAAACTCATGGGTTTACACAGAAAATGAATTCAGATGATCTTGATGCAATAATTATTTATTTAAAATACAGAAAAACACCTTAGCAATACAAATTGAATTCTGAGCTCGTTTCCTATTTAGTTATAGTCACTTCAATTTTGCTTCCGGGAGCCATATCAATTTAGAAGTCGTATTCCAATCTTTTTTCTTTTATAGATTCAATATTCGTTAATCAACATTCTGTGTTTTGCCAGCTTGTTCAATATCAATTTTAAAAGTACAAGTAATGAACACCAGTCAGCGAAGGATGAAATAATAAATAATTCAAGTTTTGTTTTAAACGCCATGTATTTCTAGTAATATCTTCCGCAAATTTTTATGTGGATCCATCATGACGCAACCTTTAAAATAATCATTATGGACGAATAGCCTTAAAAAGATACGATTGTAAATTGAATGGCCAGCCTTCTCATTCAATAGGGGTTTTCAGGACTGGCAGTAAATACAATCTTTGATGAGTAATTGCAATATTAGTAATGTAAAAAAAACGGCGCAAAAAATTAATTCTGCGCCGTTTTTTATAAAATACTTATGATTTAGCTGCTATTTCAATATAAGCAGCGACTGTATTGTTTTGCCTGACTTATGCTTGAAGACTACTCTGAATAAACCGGAAGCTTGTTGACGGAAGTCATTTGAATTAATCTTTATGATATCCGTTGTGCCCGATATCTTAAGTCGCCAGACTTCCTGGTTTAACAAATTGAATACTTGAATACTTCCTTCCTCGACTCTCTTTTCGAAGACAAGATCAAACACACCATAGTTCGGATTTGGTACAATGTCAAACCCAATCTTGTGTTCATCGTTGGTCTTTTGCAATGGAATGACTTCATTGTCGGATTGTGCTCCGGTAAGTGGATCGGTACTGGTATCGCCGGCAAGAGCTCCACCGCATTCGATGCATGGACCAAGATTTTGATTTGGCTGTGGATTGAGGATGTAGTCAGAATATAAAACGCATTTGGTTGTACATTGACCATTCGATCCCTTTTCAGCTATATAAACCTTTTGCGGGATTGT
>JBGAWX010000265.1:0-4777 GCA_044227375.1 Saprospiraceae bacterium | reverse complement strand
AATGGAGCTCCATTTTTCATGGCCATGTCCATGATCCGGCAAATTTTTTCTGCATGGGTTTCAGATAATGATCCGCCAAAAACTGTGAAGTCTTGAGCAAATACATAGACCAGACGGCCATTTATATTTCCATATCCTGTAACAACACCATCACCATAATAAATTTGGTCTTCCATTCCGAAGTCGGAGGTACGATGAGTGACGAGCATGCCCAGTTCTTCAAAGCTGCCCGGATCGCATAATAAATCAATGCGTTCGCGAGCAGTCAGTTTTCGTTTTGCGTGTTGAGATTCAATCCGCAACGGACCACCACCCAATTGGGCTTCGGCTTTTTTAGCGCTTAATTGTTCAAATTTATTTCGGAGCATGGTACAAAGGTAGGAAGTCAGTGGATTGAAATTTGAAAGATGCTGGCGAAAATGGAATTGTGGATCATATTGGGAGAGGAATTAAATTCGATGAGCCAATCGGAATGGTATAAAGAAAGCTTCGGGATATTACTTTTGTAAAACAATTGGAATAACCAATCCTGGTCTTAAAAAGCTGAATTATAGTATGAATATGAATCAAGTACTTCAATATAGGTCTTTTTGTCTTATGATCGTTTTGATCCTGATTTCCTGTGGTAATCCAATAAAGCAGGAAAAGAACGGAGTGGATGCCATTAAAACATTGAAGAAAAACTCACCCGAGGATCAGGCGAAAATGGAAAAGTCGAAATCAATGATGAACGATTTATATAAGCAATTGAATTTCATTCCAAATACTGATATATTTTTAAATGTGATCCATCGATGTAAGGACAATCACCTTTTTGTTAATGCGGACCATCAGGGGTATATCCTGTTGGCGGTAACGAACAAAGGAATTCAGCAAGTGCCTGAAAGTGAAGCTCAAAGATTAAAAGATACTTCGTCCTTCAACCATGCCTATCAATTGAATTTTCTGATTCATCATATTGTCAATAGCCCAAGGCAAGTTTATCCAGGGATGGTTTACACCAATTTAGCGGGTGAAGATCTGTCCATATCTGAAAACAGGTCCGATCTCACATTTAAGAACAGGAGTTATCCCATTAAATCATCATTTAAGATGTCGGAATCCCTTGAAATCATCTCTATTGATTCGGTGCTTTTCAGATAATGTATGAATTTTAACTTTTGGGGGTATCCCATTATTTTTCTGTGGTATTTATCTATTCATCTGAAATGATGATCAGGACTTTTTTATTTAGAATCTATTGAAAAGCTCTCTTTGTTCTATTTCAAATTAGATATTCTTTGAATACATAATATCATTATAAAAAAGATCTTATATCCGATTGATTTTTTATATATGAAATTGAATTTTCATTAGGTCTTACAAGCTAAAAAATTTATATTAAATAAAATAAGTATGTGTTTTATTTTAAAAATAAGTAAAATACATGTAAGTAAAAAAAATATATTAATAAAAGTTGTATAGCTCATACAAGCTATTTTGGCTAAAACTATATTTGCAAGGTAGAATTCGGAGGAACGAAGACTCCGAGACGAAGCAATATATTGTAACTTATTGAATAGCTGTTAGATAGAATTTAACTAACGTGTCTATTTTTTATGTTACCGACAACCAAACTTAGGATGAAAAGACGTAACCTGAACGAAGCCTCTATTGTACCGTGTTATTTTTCATGGTCAGTAATCTTCTTTTTATTGGTCCTCTGTTCATTTTCCTATGCATGCAGGAACATGACAAATTCTGTTCAACTGAATCCGGTGGACAGCTCGTCTATTAGTGGAACGACATCTAAGACATTTGAACAATCGTATACTGATCCCAATACTCTTGCCACTAATTACAATCAAATTCTTGTTGAAGTAAAAGGAAGGCCCGGTTATTCACTTTTTGCAGATTTTCTTGATCGTGGAAAATATGCTGACGTCATGATGAGAATGGATAAAATGAAGTATTGCATACTGGTCCCATCTGATGTAGAATTAAAAAAACTCGATAACGCATTATTTACCCAATTGCTGTATCCTGAATTGCCAGACAGGACTAATATGAATTTTTTATTTAGTCATATTGCATTCACACCTATTGAGGCAAATACCGAAACGGATTTCAGAACTATGTCTGGGAAATCAGTAAAAATTGACGGAAAAAACATACTTATTGATGGTAAGCAATTTACAATAATAGACGAAGCAAAATTGCCTACTTCAGTAAGGATTTTATTTATTGATAATTATTTGAACTAATTCATTTTGAACAAAAACTAATCTCATGATAAACATTTGCACTTTTGACAACAGGTTTCAATCCAGAATATTAGGCTGGTGTTGTAGTTTGTTATTGTTATTCGGATCCCTAAACGTTTCGTTCAGTCAGATTCCATCTTGTGCTCCCGGAACCGGGAATACGCTTACGGGACCCGTTGGGCCTGATGTATTTGGGTTTTTATCTCCAGGTTGTACAATCGCAGGAGTTCCGGATTTAAGACCTAGATGGACTGCTACGCCTGGCGTTGGTTGGGTGGTATTAACTGTAAATCAGGGACCTCCTCCCGGAATGATGCTTACAATCCCAAAAGGATCAGCATGTGCGAATGTGGATGTTCCAGTTAATATTGTGGCTTTGTTCTATTTTGAAGGTGACCCATTTACATTAGCAGATGATTTATTTTGCGAATTGTCAGGAATTGACCTATTCCATATTCGTGATATTCAGGCACCTACCATTGTGAGTCCGTTAAACAAGACTTTGAATGTTGGACCTGGATGTACGGTAACCGCAGCTCAAATCTTAGCAACAGTGCTTGCTACTGAGGTCGATGATAACTGTACTAATGATGCTACTTTACTTGCTAATCTGGTTTTATTAAGTCCGGTGCCAGTTCTCAGTTGTCCACCGGCACCAAATACATTTGCTCTTTCAATTCGGACTACAGATGCTTGTGGCAATCCTTCAAATATTGCTACATTGAATCTAACATTACAAGATCTTGTTGCTCCAACGGTTACATGCATACCTAATCAATTGAGATTTTTTGATGGGAACTGTCAGTATCAGGAAGAAGATTTTAGAGGAACTGTGACAGCTATGGATGTTTGTGGTGCTCCTTTATCCGTGAGTCAAAGAATTATTGCTCCTGTGGTTTTGGATCTTTTTGATCCATTAAATCCTAGTTTCATTTCAGGAGCAGGTTGCCCTTCCTTGAAAAGTGTAACAGTCCGTATGTGCGTTCAGGATTGTTTTGGAAATGGTAATCTCGATCCTTCGCCAGTGGGTCCAATACCTTCAAATTGTTGTACATTTCAAATCTCTATAAGAGATAATACTCCACCAGATCCGGTTCCGGCAAATTGTCCAGGTGGTCCGATTCCGCTCATTACGGATATTAATTGTATGGTTGTGATTCCGGACTTAAGAACTACAGATTTGTTTGTTGATAATTGTGATCCTATACTCGATCCTACATTAATTAGGCAAACACCTCCTCCAGGACCTTTTGATGCCAGTTCGCTTATTTGTACTCCTTTCAATACGATAGACATTACATTCTCTTATACTGATTGTAATAATAATGGTCCGGCAACAATGACCTGTGATGATGTACTTCAGGTATTTGATTTTCTTCCTCCTCATAATATTATCTGCCCTGCTGCACCGCCATTTATCAATTTGGCCATTGATCCTGTTACTTGTCAGTACACTGTTGCAACGGTGCCAATTGATTTCTTCAACGGTATTGCTGTGGGAGTAGATAATTGTGATCCCAATCCTATTGAACATAATGATCAGTATATTTTTGATTGTCACCAATTAGGCTTACAACCGATAACAGTTACTGCTGAGGACTGCAATGGTCTGATCAGTGCTCCCTTTGTTTGTAATGTATTGGTGCGTGCCAATCCAGCTGATGCAGGATGGACCAACCCTGGAAAAGTTTGTTTAAATCAGTTACCACTGAATCTATGTTTGTTTATCACAGGAGTTACTTGTGGTGAATGGAGTGGAGATCAGGTAACCACTGGTAATTGTGCCAGCGGTGGCGGTATCTTTAATCCTTCCGTGCCGGGAGCATATGCAGTTACATATACTGTTGGTGATGCGGATTGTCATGTGGAATTGACCCGCGTAATCAACGTAGAACAAGCGGTAGCACCTCCATTTTTAATCAATGATTTCTCAGTATGTCTGTGTCCGGATGCAATCATTGATCTTGAAACGTTCTTACTTGGTTCAGCTCCTCAAGGTGGTAGCTGGATTATAAATAATCCCGGTGGTTTACAATTTAATTTATTACCTCCTCCAGGACCTGGCAACTCACATGCCGCACGCTATGATGACGGTTGTGGAACAAGCCAGATAATTTATTCATACACAGATTGTACAAATACAGTTAAAAGAGATACCATAAATGTTACTATAAGGAGATGTGCAGAAGTGGAAGCTGATGGCCAGCGCATAGCTTGTCAAGGTGATATTGCCTCTGTCACTCTTTATGATTTGAAAGGATGTGCAGATTATAATGTAAGCATTTCTTCAGCTATACTTCCTGGTTCTCCTTTAAATTTCCCTCTAGGTTCTGCACCAGGTTTTGTATTGCTTAACACGAATTCTGCTGCCGGAGGTTATTCATGGCAAGTAACAGTAACCGATCCAACTGGTGTATGTACTCCAAAACAAGCTAATGGCGTAATTCAAATTTATCAAAAAGCAGCATCACCAAATGGAATTAATCCGGTTGGGCCTGTTTGTGAAACGGTAACCTTTCCACTTAATTTATCAT
>JBGAWX010000264.1:0-4780 GCA_044227375.1 Saprospiraceae bacterium | reverse complement strand
AGACAAGGATCGTATCGAAAGAATAGTTGGGCTTGCAAAACAATCGACACACCCACTGAGCCAGGCGCTGGTGCAACATTATGAGAGTACAGACCATCCTATTGAAGTCAAAGAATTTAAACAATTTGAAGGCAAAGGAATTGAGGCATGGATTGATGAGCATCATATGAAAATTGGCTCCTCAGAATTTGTGATCCCGGACCATGCGACCAAAGTTGAAGGCACATCCATTCATATTGCTGAAGATGGCCGGTATATCGGCTATTTTGAAGTAAAACAGAATTATCGTGCCGGATTAAATAACATTCTGTCTGATCTGGCTCTCCGATTTAGATTATCCGTAGTTTCCGGCGACAATGACAAACAATCCGGTTTTTTAAAAACCATATTTGCCAAATCGAGCATGATGCAATTCAATTACAAACCTGAAGACAAACTGCATTATATAGATTCATTGCAAAAGAATCAAAAAGAAAACGTGCTTATGATCGGTGATGGCTTAAATGATGCGGGTGCACTGAAACAAAGCGATGTTGGAATCGCCGTAACAGAAAACAAAAACAATTTCACACCTGCATGTGATGGAATCCTGGATGGTTCATCATTCGACAAAATACCTTCCATATTATCATTCGTACGGGATAGTCGCAAAATCATCTTCATCATTTTCATATATTCTTTAGTATACAATTTCATTGGTGGATACTTCGCCCTTCGGGGCGAATTATCTCCGGTGATCGCAGCCATTCTCATGCCCTGCAGTTCATTGAGCATAATCTTACTTTCATATTGTATGACAGGGTTGTCCGCGATGAAAAACAACTTGATGAAAGGCTAACGAAAAATACAACAGATTAAAAAAGGCTCCTCACTTCGCTCGGGATGACTCTTAAAATTATAGAGAGTAAGTAATAAAAATAAGTCTCTGCATTTTTTTATTCCCCTCTAATAATAATACCACTATAATTCCTGGTGCCAGCGAGGAATCCCACACAGTTTAAACCCAGAATACTTTTTTGGGCCAAAGTGAATTAAATTACTGACCAAAATCATCCCATAACATGATGGTTCTCCTAAACCCACATGAGGGGTTGTATAATTTTGTGCAAAGAATTATATGAGCGTTATCATCATTTTGATCATTGTAAGTATATGCATTGCTGGAGCCTTCCTGATTGCATTTATCTGGAGTTCAGAAGATGGTCAGTTTGATGATTTGTATTCCCCTTCACAAAGAATTCTCTTTGATGAGCCTTTTGAATCAGACCATAAAACTAACGAATGAATATGCAACTGGAAACTTTTCACTATGACAATAAGATGCCCCGACTATTTGCCATGGCCACCATTTTCTGGGGAGCCGTGGGCATGTTGCTTGGAGTCATCATTGCATTCCAATTGGTATTTCCGGCACTAAATTTTGATCTTTCATATCTTACTTATGGAAGAATGAGGTCGGTGCATACCAACGCCGTGATTTTTGCATTTGTTGGCAACGGCATTTTCACGGCAATCTATTATTCTCTTCCGCGCTTATTGAAGACCTCCATGTGGAGTTCCAAACTATCCAAAATCCATTTTTGGGGTTGGCAAACCATAATCGTCCTGGCAGCGGTAACGCTGCTTTCCGGATTTACTACAGGAAAAGAATACGCCGAACTGGAATGGCCGATTGACATCATGATTACCCTGATCTGGGTGGTCTTTGGCATCAACATGTTTGGTACAATATTGACAAGGAGAGAACGTCACTTGTATGTTGCCATTTGGTTTTATATCGCTTCGTGGGTTACAGTCGCTATGTTGCATATTGTCAACTCTTTTGAAATGCCCATCAGCTTATTCAAAAGTTATTCCTGGTATGCAGGAGTGCAGGACGCCTTAGTACAATGGTGGTATGGACACAATGCCGTTGCATTTTTTCTTACGACACCTTATCTGGGTTTGATGTATTACTTTCTCCCAAAAGCTGCAGACAGACCTGTGTATTCTTATCGCTTGAGTATAGTCCATTTCTGGTCATTGATTTTTATCTACATCTGGGCTGGACCTCATCACTTACTATACACCGCTTTGCCTGAATGGGCGCAATCATTAGGCACTGCATTTTCCATCATGCTAATCCTGCCAAGTTGGGGAGGAATGCTCAATGGATTATTTACACTCAGAGGCGCATGGGACAAAGTTCGTGAAGATCCGGTATTGAAGTTTTTTGTAGTTGCTGTTACATGCTATGGTATGTCCACGTTTGAAGGACCCATGATGTCTTTGAAAAGTGTAAATGCGATTTCGCATTATAGTGACTGGACTGTTGCACACGTACATATCGGTGCATTAGGATGGAATGGATTTCTTACATTCGGTATGATGTATTGGTTGTTTCCAAAAATTTATAAGACCGAATTGTATTCTAAAAAATTAGCATCGATGCACTTCTGGATTGGTACATTAGGAATTATTCTTTATGCCATTCCTATGTATTGGTCTGCTTTCAGAAGTTATTTCATGATGAAATCATTCACTCCAGAAGGTCAATTGCAATATCAGTTTATGGACATTGTTCAAACCATCATGCCGTTCTATGCATTACGTGCGATTGGCGGAACGATTTTCCTTACTGGTGTAATCATAATGATCTATAACCTGATTAAGACTGCAAAGAAAGGATCCTTTGTAGAATCAGAAAAAGCAGAAGCTGCACCACTAAGCAAAAACTATGTACCTGCTGCATCAGCATTTTGGCACAGCGTGATTGAAAGAAAACCCATTTTACTTTTGACCCTTAGTTTAATTCTGGTTGGTATCGGTGGTCTCGTCGAATTGGTTCCCACATTTTTAGTAAAAGCCAATGTCCCAACCATCGCAAGTGTCAAACCTTACACTCCGCTGGAATTGCAAGGCAGGGATATTTATATTCGTGAAGGTTGTTACAACTGCCATTCGCAAATGGTAAGACCATTCAGATATGAAGTAATGCGATTTGGGGATTACTCTAAAGCGGGTGAGTTTGTTTATGATCATCCGTTTCAATGGGGAAGCAAACGCACCGGACCGGATTTAGCTCGCGTTGGAGGAAAATATCCGGACAGTTGGCATTTCAATCATTTTCTGGAACCAGCTTCCATTTCACCCGGCTCCAGGATGCCAAGATATCCATGGTTGTTTGAATCCGAATTGGATATTTCGACTACAAATTCTAAAATTCATGCAATGCGCAAGATGGGTGTACCATATCCAAATGGTTATGAATCCATCGCCAATGATGATCTCAAGAAGCAAGCTGAAGAAATTAAGAAAAATCTAAGAGCAGATAAAATAGACATTCCTGCTGAACGCGAAATCATTGCACTCATCGCGTATATGCAGCGATTGGGAAAAGACATTAAAATTAAATCAAGTTCAAAATAATACTGGAATTATGAAATTTCAACATTACCTGGAAAAGATTACCGGAGTCGAAGTCTATCCAATGATTTCACTTCTGTTATTCATCTGTTTTTTCATCCTGGTTACAATTTGGACATTTGGAACCAGCAAAGAATTAATAAAACGGATGGAAAATTTACCATTAGATAAACCAGAATAAATCGAATTCCATGAAACAAACAAATTCATACATAGGCACATTCCTGAAAGCAGTTTTTCTTGTTCTCATTCCTGTAATGGATTATGCTCAGCAAACAGTAACTCCGCCTGCTGCCGCTCCGAATCAATCCCTATTTAAATTTGATATGGACACCGCGTTGTTTTTCATCGCAGCAACTCTTGCCGTAGTCATCTTGTTCTTGACCGGAGTCATGAGGTCAGCTGTACGGTTTCATTTCAGTGGAAAAAAGATGAAGGACACCATTAAAGTATTGTTGATTGGTGTTGCGATCACACTTAGCTTGCAATATGCTTCTGCGCAGGCAAGTGCACCGATTGCAAAAACAAGCCAACAGTTTTTATTGAGTTCGCAAGGCTGGTTTATGTTGATCATTATCTTCATCGAGCTTTATGTGCTTTTCTCATTGAAAAAATGGTTAAAGTTTTACACCGGCATCGAAGCCTATGAAGCAAGTCTTGAAAAAACAAAAATCAATATTTGGGATAAAATCAATGCATTCAAGCCTATGGAGAAAGAGGCAAGCATCGATGTAGGACATGATTATGATGGAATCCGTGAATTGGACAATATTACACCTCCCTGGTTTGTTGCGGCATTTACCGGCACGATCATTTTCGCCGCGATTTATTTGTATAGATACCATGTCGCCTATTCTGCACCAAACCAAATTAAAGAATATGAAATAGCGGTAAAAGAAGCGGAACTTCAAAAACTAGAATATCTTAAATATCAGGGTAATCTCATTGATGAAAACACCGTAACACTCCTCAAGGAAGGAGAATATGAAGAGGGAAAAAACATTTTCAAGACCGCTTGCGCGGTATGTCACGGTTTAAATGGTCAGGGACTTGTTGGTCCTAATTTTACCGACGACTACTGGATTCACGGTGGAAGCGTAAAAGATATTTTTACAACCATAAAATATGGTGTGATCGACAAAGGAATGAAATCATGGAAAGATGACTATTCTCCAAATCAGATTGCACAATTAACCAGTTATATTAAATCACTTAAGGGAACCAATCCACCGGATCAAAAAGCACCGCAAGGAAATTTATATAAAGAAGAAGCTTCAGCACCTCCGGCAGATTCGATTAAAGCGAAACAAGATTCTCTGCAAACTAAAAAATAATGAATCTTGAAGACTTAAAACATGCCGAAAATTTCAGAGAC
>JBGAWX010000263.1:0-4787 GCA_044227375.1 Saprospiraceae bacterium | reverse complement strand
AGTTACTGCAATATCTGTTTGAACAGGACTTTTCATTGCTCCATTATTGCAAATCGGGTTGAAGGAAATATTTTTATTTCCAAGATCACAGCCTTTTAGTTGAGATGATTTTATCCTATCACTGTATGCAATCCAAAAAACTTGCCTTTCACTTTTTGAATATCCTCCATGACTATGACCCTTACCGCCATGATCTGTAGTGATGAGAATCAACCAATCTTCTTCTGGATAATTTGTTCGTTTAGAAACGGCCTTAATGAGTTCACCCACGGCTTTATCTGCATCCCGGATGGCATTAATATAAAATGGATTGTGTTCACTAAATCCTAAGCAATGTCCCCATAAATCGACAGCTCCGTAATACACAAAATAAAAATCTAAATCGGAATCCAAAATCCATTCAGAAGCTTCAATAGTAGTTTGCGTTGTATTTCCAAGACTTCCATCTATCATTTGATCCCAACCATTATCGCGACTATTCTTAAGCAGTCCATCCCACTCCATGTACATTCCGAATTTCAAGTCCGGCTGAATTTGTTTTGCCAATACAGGAAGCATAGGATGCTGTTTGTATCTTTTTCCTTTGAAAGAATTATCCGTAATTCCATGTTTGTCATGATATACACCACACAATATGCTCGACCATGAGGGCGCTGATATGGTAATGTCCTGATGCCACGATTCCATGGTGCCAAATCCATTTTTTGCCAAGTAACTCATTACCGGTGTATTCAATTTTATCAAGACATCCGAACGTACACCATCGATTCCAATTAATAATACTTTGCGTTTTCCTGCATTCGCAGGCAGTACCGAAACACTGGTAATTATGAATAATAGAAAACAGATTGTTTTTCTCATTTGAATGAAGTTTAAATACCCTGATCTAGTCAATTGATGAGTCAAAATTAGATTCACATTGTTAATTAAATGGATTTTATATATTATATAAATATTAAATATGATATTAGATTCATGTTATCCCTGCGTAAGTAAATACACAACTTAATATTATCTAATTGTCAAATTCCCGTTGATTTAGCCATTCAAGAAAATCCATAAGTTCCAATGATTTAATTTTGACTACAAGTCCTCTTAAGAGGAAAGAAGATCATGCATTGCCAGCTGAATATTTCAAATCAAGATTTAAAACGACTACATGGACCTGCAAGCGATTTTGTAATCCTATGTAATAAAATTCCCGATCGGGTAATGACTTCATTTATCGCCAACTATTTATCTAAATCAAATCCGAATCATTCCATTGAAGCAATTAGTTTGGAAACATTAAATAAACCAAACAACAAGTCCGATCATCTTCAATTAAAAATTACTAAACTTCTTACAAAAAGTGTAGAGGGTGGCCAACAAAAGATTTATATCATCCAATTCAATTTAAATCCGATTCAAATATTCAATGATTTATCTTCCATATTAAAGAATACAAAAATCGAAACGGGCATCATAAAATTTCTCTATAAAGAAAAATGGCCTGTTATGCTTTGCAAATTTCATTCCGGCAAATCGGCCTATATTGAAAGTCTTAAAAAAGCAATATCCATTAAAACCAAGGAAGCATCTCCAGCTATAAATGAACAGCCACAGTATACCCTTAGAGTAAGTCACCATATTCAACCTGACGAACTTAAAGGATTCAAAAATGCTACCGAAACAAAAAAATATATACTCAGCAGGTTGCGTGTACTGGAACATCCGCGCAACGAAAAGGTGATTATCCGGTTCAATACCCTGTTGCGAAATAAAACCATCCACCAGGAATTGATTCAGGAAGTTTCAACCGGGAAAATTATTCAGGAAATTTCACGATTGCCACAATCCAGCAAACTACATCAATACAAACAATTTGAAATCTACATTATTGAGTTTAATCAAGCTCCAAACACCATGCTGGAAATTGGCAGGTTGCGCGAAATGACATTTCGAAAAGCAAAAGAAGGTACTGGACTTTCATTAGATCTCGATTCATTTGATCCGTATTATCAGCATCTTTTTATTTGGGATACACAAAAACAAAAAATAGCTGGTGCGTACAGATTAATTGAAGGACATAAAATCATGCCCTTATTAGGAAAGAAGGGATTCTACATTTCCACTTTATTTAAAATGGATCATGCATTTAATGATATCCTGGTAAAGTCTGTAGAATTGGGCCGTTCATTTATCACCCCGCAATACCAAAAATCCAATTTCTTGTTGTTACTGATGTGGAAATCTCTATACAGCTATATATTCAGTAAACCGGAAAATCAATATATAATCGGACCGGTAAGCATCAGTGAAGAGTATTCAAAAATAAGCAGATTGCTGATTATGGATTATTTAAAAAAATACTATGGTCATTCGGAATTTCAAAATCTGGTCAAACCCCGTAAACCATTTCGTTTTATTAGAAACAATGCAGCCGGAAAGATAATACTTCGCAACTTTGATAACGACATTCACAAACTCGACAAACTCATTTCGGAAATACAGTACAATGCGTTTAAAGTGCCTGTTTTAATCAGACAATATTTAAAACAAAATGCGAAAGTCATCGCTTTTAATAAAGATCCTTTATTTAATAATGTACTGGATGCTCTACTCATTCTCGATCACCAAAATATGTCCGGCGATCTGGTTGAGTTAATGGAAAAAGAAATGACTCCATAACTTCAACAGAATCATCAGAATGGTCATTTGAAAACGGACTTCCATTCAGCTCCACTCTTTTTCTTATAGGTCAGGAACGTGATGACATATCCCAGTTCTTCTGCAGTTATTGCGTCTTCCGTTACATTCTTCATATGTCTGGAATTGGAAATCCGGATTTGATAAGTTTCCAGTTGTTGCAATGCAAAGTCAGGAATCACTGACCTTCCATTTAATTTTAACAAATGACATCCAGCGCAGTTTTTATCGAACAAAATTTTTCCTTTATCACAGATCTTAATGTATTCTGATTTCACAGGTGCCAGCATTTCTCCGGGTAACTCATAGGATATCCTATGATTCACAGAACAAGCAAGAACCTGAATACATACCAATATAAAAATGGCGAAATGAATATTTTTTAGTTTAGACATGCATTGTAATTTATAAAAAACGGGAAGTAGTTGTCAATCTACTTCCCGCTTGAATTACTATTTTCAAAAGTAATTAATGGATCACAATCATCTTTACTTCTGAGGTAACTCTTTCTGAATTCATTCGGATAAAATAAATTCCATTTTTTAAATCTTCTGTTCTGATAATCAGTTCATTTTTTCCCGCGTCAAAATTTTTCTCTATAGTACTTACAATCAGTTTACCCAGCCCATCAACTATTGAAATATTAAATTTGTCTGCAGTCCGTAGATTGAAAGAAAGTATTGAGCTGCTGTTTGCCGGATTAGGATACAACTGCGTCTCAACAATATTTGTTTCACCGTTATCCGTGGCAGTAAGTACATCTCCCTGTAAACCAAAATTGTAATTTCCTTCATCAAAATCATTATTCACAATATAAATTGCGGCCTGGTGATTGCCTGTTGACACCGGTTCAAACCTCACAGTAATATTTTGGGTACTCCCAGCAGTTACATTTAATGGAAAAGCAGGAGGCGAGACCAATTTAAATGCAGTTGCTTTTGGGCCAATAAACTGAATTGAATTAATCTTTAAACTTCCCGGGCCCGCATTATACATTTCAAAAACTCTATCAATAGTTCCACCGAGATTCGCAACTCCAAATAATGTATTGTTATAAATATTGGGATTGGTATCTCCGCTATAAATTTCCAGACCATTTCCTGAAACTGCAATTTCAGGATTTGCATTGTATGTATCCGGATTGAACATCGTCAAGATTTGTCCACCTTCATAGATACTGCCTGGTTGTGAATAGTGCGCCTGATCGACCAACAAAAATTTTCCGGCTCCTAAAATGCTTTGTGCATCAATAATACCTGAAGCCTCTTCATCCTGCGTCAAATAATTATCCGCACCGATGATAAACCGATCTTCATTATGTTTTGCAATTTGAACAAGTTGTTGAGTCGCTATGGTGTATTGCCAGATTTTTCCAATGTGTGCGTTATTTCCCACATCCTCCTGCATCAGAATATGTCCGGAATTATCAATGGTAATATTATCCAACATTTTTTGACCTTCTGTACCATTGAGTACTGCAGTAATCGTTCCTCCTGAAGCCGGATTGACAATGTCATTAAAATGCAATTTCCATAATCTGCTCGGAGCTGAAAATGCATTAGTAGTAACAAAATAAAAATCATTAGGATTCGATGGATCCCATGATCCATCTTCAGGTCTCAAGAAAGTGCTTACACCTAAATTATTACTCATCGTATTCAAGGCCGCTCCTGTTAAATCAGATACTATTCCAAGATCCACTAAAGTAAACGCACTATTTGCAGTAGGAACACTGGCACTTGTTTCAGCCAACATGCCATCCACTGCTACTCCATACAATTTGCCATTTGCGAGACCAGCTTTCTCAATGTCTGTCCCCGCATTGGATTTATTTCCAATATAGAAATAAACCTGTCCCGGTGTGGAATCATCCGTTCCTGCAACTATTGTTTTATCCTGTGAAAATGGACACGCTACTGCATTCTCCCAGGAAAATTTTCCAAGACGAGGCAGTTCGTAAGTGGTTCCTTCTTCAGATCCCGTTACAATGTGTGCAAAAGCCCGCCCTTCATTGCCCGATTCTTCACCATTCATGAAAATGCGTTCTTGTGTACCTAGTCCGGTTGCAATATTATAAAATGCTGAAGTGGATGGAAGAT
>JBGAWX010000262.1:0-4859 GCA_044227375.1 Saprospiraceae bacterium | reverse complement strand
AAAAGTTATTGTGATCACCGATGCATGTCGTTCAGGTACGCTTGCTGGAAGTTCAGTTGGTGGATCACAAGCTACAGCAGCAAATCTGGCAAAGCAATTTGGAAATGAAATTAAAATCATGTCTTGTCAACCGAATGAGTATAGCATCGAAGGTGAGCAATGGGGAGGAGGACGCGGTGCCTTTTCATTCCATCTGATTGATGCATTGTATGGTTTGGCGGATAACAACAATGATCTGTTTATTACTTTGCAGGAAGTGGGAAGATATCTTGAAGATCATGTATCCAATGAAGTAGCCCCGGTAAGTCAGGTGCCAATGACAGTGGGTAATCGCAATGAACGATTAACCGTTGTAGATGAACCTTTACTGGCATCAATCAAGTCCGGAAAGATGAATCAAACTCAACTGCTAAGTGCAATTGAATCCCGAGGCATTGAAGAGGATGTATTATCGAAATTAGATACCAGTACTAAAAAAGTATATGCACTTTTCAAAAAAGCATTGAAGGACAAAATATTTTTAGAGCCCGTCAACGCTTGTGCTGATAGCTACTATGAACAATTAATTCAAGAACCCAAACTAGAGAGATTGCATTCGACCATGAAACGCAATTATGCTGCGGCCTTGCAGGATGATGCACAGCAAGTCATAAATTTATTGCTAAAATCGGACATTGAAGAGAATATCATATCCAACTTCAAACAAAGGAGTTTGAAATACTCTAGCTATCCAAAATATTTGGAAAGGGCATCGGAACTGCTGGGACCTCAGCATTATATGTACAGGTCATTAAAAGCCAGAAAATTCTATTTTGAAGGAATCATCCTTTCCTTTCAACATCAAGATGAACAAATCATTCGGGACACTGCAATTATTTCACAGGTCATTGCGAAATACCGGGAGGCACTCAACTGGGAAAGTGATCTGCCTTATGTTTATTTGAATATAGGTATGCTGAATGGATTTTCATTAATGAAACTGGATTCTGCAGAGTATTACCTTCTAAAAGTTATTAAGTCAAATCCCTCATGGATTCTTGGATATACGTATCTGTTTAATATTTATAATAAAATGCAACCTGAAAAAGCCAGCTTTCCTTTAGAGCAAGCCAATCAAATCGATTCAAGTGCACCGCAATTACTATTTGATTGGGCTTCCTATTACGAAAAGAACAAACAATTTGAAAAAGCGGAGATGGCTTTGTTGAAATTGTTACAACTCAAAGATCTGAAGTATTGCATACCATGTGTTCATAATTCCTTGGGCCAAATTTACCACAGTGCCGGTCGATATAAAGAAGCGGAGAAAGAATGGCTCCTTACGTACGAGTTGGATTCAACTCTTGATCCCATAATAAATAATCTGGGAATGATCTACGCCACAACCAACCGCTTTGTGGAAGCAGAGCAAGTATTGAACAAAGACCTAATCAGACACCCGGAGTGGCCCAAAACCTATTCAAATTTAGCGGGTATCTATATACGTACAAATCGACTTCCTCTTGCTGAAACATTTTATAAAAAAGCCTTAGCCATAGATTCATCGGATGGTGTGTCCATTTTTTGGTTGTCGGATATTTATATGAAGACGAATCGGATTAAAGAGGCTGAGGACTTATTGCATATTGGAATCCGACATTACCCTGAAAATGGAGCTTTTAATACTAAATTGGGAATGATTTATTTGATTACAGGACGAATCAATAATGCTGAAGTTCAATTTAATAAAGTTCTAAGCTTAAATCCAAACGATGCGAATGCTCATATTCAACTGGGAATAGTTTATAATCTGTCCAAACGATACCCTGAATCAGCTAATGAAAATAAAAAAGCCATTCAACTCAATCCTAAAATTGAAACAGCATATTACAATTTAGCTTGTGCACTCAGCATGCAAAATAAAACAGATGAAGCATTTGTTCAATTAGAACTCTCCATACAAAAAGGATTATTGAAAGGAAATTATTTCAAGCTAATATTGGCGTTGGTAACTGAGAATTGATTATTTGTTTATATTTTTGATTTAATATAAATCACATCAATGTATTTTCTCAAAGCAAGTAGAGTTAAAAAGTTTCTTTATTTATTTATTTCTATTTTATTGGTTTTTATTTTTCAAAATAATTTTCTGACAACAATCGGTGATCAAAAACCCATTTTATTTTTATCAAGGCAAATTCCATGTTGCGGTTCTGTGTATATGAAGGCCGCAAATGCTTTGCCCGGTGTTGGTGGTTTTTCAAAATTTCAGGTAGCTGCTCCGGGTTTCTTATGCATCTTGAATCCGGATCATTCGATCGATACACTGATCAATGGATCAAAACCATCCGCCTTAACGCTTCAACTCATCGATGTCAGCGCTCCATCACTTTCCTGGGATGCTACGCAAATTGTTTTTGCAGGATTAAAAAATGGAACCTATGATTTGGGCAATCAAAACATGACCAAGCAGGAACATAATGCCTGGAGAATTTATAAAATCAATGTGGATGGAAGCAACTTGATGCAATTGAGTTTCGATGAAGCTCCATTAGACCTGAGTCAGTTCAGTCCATTGGCAAGAAATGTATTGAAAGGCTTTGATGATACGGATCCGGTTTGGCTGCCCGATGGACGGATTTGTTTCAGCAGCACACGTTATCCGGATATCGGAATGTACAATGTAACCCGGACCAGCAATTTGTATGTGATGAATGATGATGGATTGGATTTGCATAGGATCACCTCAGAAAAAAATGGTGCCGATCGACCGGTGATCGATCCTGTTTCTGGTAAAATTGTTTTTTCAAGATGGTGGCGCAATTTTTACTGGCCATACGATCCCATGGAAACCGAACAACATCCGGTATACACCAATGGCTGGTTGCATAAAGATGGTTTGACGAGCAACCTGGATGATGTGATCGATGGTCAAACGTATATGTTTAACAACAATTCTTTTTTTCTTACTGAAATCAATCCGGATGGTTCAGGGCTTGCATTGTTTTCATCGCATTACAGAGAACTTTCATCAAACAGTGTTTATGGTGGAAGTTTCAATGCAGAGGGTGATTTTATCGGCAATTGGTTTCCAATTGAGCATGTCACTGAATCTTCCGGATTCGGCGGAATCAAAAAATATTTCAGGGGAAGTAAATCAAAACCGAAACCATTAGCAGGAACTACTTCATATGGAAATCTGGATTATTACCTCAAGAATCCAACATCTTATGGAATATTTAAAGGAGAATACGCGGCGGAACCCAGCACAACCAATGATGGACGTATTTTATTTTCAAAGACTGCAGATCCTTATCAGGATTATGGAATCTGGATCATGAATGGAGATGGCAGCGGACAACAATTGGTATTTGATCATCCGGGTACTACAGAATTACATGCACAATTTATTGAGGCGCGAATCACTCCGCCAGTACGTGTCGATAAACACAATCAGAAAACATCAACATTATCACCCAAAGGAATCAATGAATTGTATCAGGATGGAAGTTTCATTTTTGATTGCAGAAATATTTTTTTCAATTCACCAATTGATGACGGCATCATAGCGGCTCCTGCTGTGGGCAATCTGGAGACGGTTCGTTTTTTTGCGAATCCATTGCTCGGCGATCAATACGGTTCATTGGAAATGTTGAACTATCCAATATTGTATAATGAAATTCAAGTGGATGAATTCTCCAGAGTGTTGGAGAAAAGAGCGCCTGCGAATCTTCCATTATTCGAACAAGCCAGATCTTCTGTTCAGTCAGGATACAAAATTCCGAGAACTGGTGGAGGAGTGATGGATGGTGCTGCCCATGTAGCAGGGTTTAATTATGGCAAACCAAATCAAAAAGTTTCTTGTGTTGGTTGTCACGCAGGGCATTCCATGATTCCTGTTCCTGAAGATCCGGAGAAATTATTTTTTACCAATGTTGCTCCTGGTGCAAGAATAAAAGCTTCTTCCAGTATGAATCCCGCGGGTTATGTCATTGATAAAAAAAATTATACTGCAACAAATCACTGGTTCACACCGGAAGGTGTTGATCCTAAAGGACAATGGTTAAAATTGCATTGGTTGGTTCCGGTGTATACAAAAAAAATAGTCTTGCACAATATTCCGGATTCCAATCGCGCATCGATTAAATCATGCAAGATTCTGGTGTACGAAGATTCAAGTTTTCAACAAAAAATAAAAGAGTTTATTTCAAGCTCATCAATTTCTCCCAATGGAACTGAATTTATTTTTGACAGCATAACAAAAATGCAGGCATTGAAAATAGAATTTGATGAAGTGACCGGAGGAATTTATCATTGGAATGCTGCTACTATTGGTGAATTAGAACTCATTGCAAGTCCGGTTGATCCTAAGCGATTCAAAGAAATTTGTGATTGCAAAGGGATCGCTTATGGAGGACATGTCATCGATTCCTGTCATCAATGTTTGTTGCCGGAAGATCCAAAATTCAATGATTGTTTGACGAAGACCCAAGATCAATCCCCATCGAATGAACTGACTTTCTATCCCAATCCGGCTGCTGACGAATTAATTATTGAGTATAAATTTAAGGAATATCCGATAAAAGAAATTTCGATTTATTCATTAGAAGGGAAGGATTGTGGTGTGGACTTTTCCGAATTCAACCAAACTGCAATAGTTAAATTATCAAATTTAAGTCCGGGTGTTTATATGCTCCGGGTAAGATCAACTGACAAATATCATAATGTCAAGTTTGTAAAAATGTAAATTGGACCACTGCTGTTCGACAGGCTCACTGTAAAAGCGGCTGTTTGTTGATTAAATTGGGACATCAAATTTCTAAATGAAATGATTTAATATTCTGCGATGATAAAAATGAAAATCAGTATTTCAATTTTAG
>JBGAWX010000261.1:4634-4880 GCA_044227375.1 Saprospiraceae bacterium | reverse complement strand
AATTGCCTTGAGGAACAGCTTCTAAAAAAGTTGCCGTAACGGTTGCATTCAATACTCTTGTACCTGAGTCGTAACTTCCTTTTATTTCAACAGCAACTTTCGCAGGAGTATTGATTTCACGAAGAGCCAGTGTATCCAGATCAGGATCAGCAGAACCATTAAACTGATTGGCTATAAGATAAATTTCATTAGCGGCTTCAGGCCAAACGGTCCGGTCTATCATGATTGCAGGAGCAAACCAGAATC
>JBGAWX010000261.1:0-4624 GCA_044227375.1 Saprospiraceae bacterium | reverse complement strand
AACTCATCGCATCCCTACCTGAACCTTCATGAATCGTCATGATTACTGAAGTGTTGGGATGTTCTTCTTGCCAGGCATTGATTCGTTTTGAGGCCATTGGGCAATTTCCACATGAGGCCGTGGTGAATTCTTCCAACAAAACTTTCCGCACTGTTTGACCAGTAATTAGATTCATAAAACATATTACCATGATCAGTGGGAGTACTGAGTTATTAAGTGTTTTTTTCATGTTGAAAGGATTTAATATAATGCGAATATAATAAAAGATTTCTCGCTCCTGGATTCATTTTTAATTAATGTAATCATTGTGAACCATGGGTAATTGTTTAAATAACTTGTTGTTTATATGAGGATAATTGTGGATGGTATCGTTTTTAGTTATTAAAATGTCTTTATATAAAATGAGAATATTCGCAGAGCGATCCATCTTTATCATGGGTGACTTTGACCAGAGTGTTGTTTAATTCTGAAAAATTTTGGAAATTCACATTGAATTTTGCTTAAAACGAATCTCCTAAATTATGGTTTACCTACCTTTAATCATTTGCGCTTTATATGTCATTTTACCAATCCTCGGATATGGGCAATTCAAAAAGGAAAATCAAAACCTTTCAGAATCTCAAAGAATCGGATTGAATTTTAAAATGTTGAGAAAAGCAACATCTGATCAACCTGCGTTGCAAATGATCAAATGGAGTGTATATGCAGCGATTGCTGCATTCTTAAGCATAGTGCCCCTCCTTGGATTGCCAGGAGGTGTATTGTTAAGTCTTTTTGGATTATTTAAGTTGATTCCGGAACATGAAATGATGGGGGATAAAATGTGGCCTATTGCAATTTTAGTGTCCATGTTAATTCCTTTGGCCTGGCCCATAGCCTTGTTAGTTAGAAATGCATTGCTCCATTATTGGCAGATCCGCAACCGGAATATTGTAAGAATTGTGATTTTAGTTTGGTTTATTTTAATTCTATGGTACTCCAGGTATTTGATTTTAGAATGAAGAGGAAATAATGGTTGAATTTTTCTGACATTTTAAAGTGATCCTTCTCCTTAATAATTTGATATCAGAGGAAAGACCTAAGCTGAATAAACATTTTGAGAACTGATAATGGCAATTAAGTTTTTTCTTCCTTATTGATTCTTCCATAAATCAAATAATATACCAGAGCCACAAACACACTTCCACCGCATAAATTTCCAAGTATTACAGGGAATAAATTTTTAAACATTCCAAAAACTGAAATCGCTTCTGTACCGGCAACATCGGAATAGTTCATTTTTAGCAACATGCCCAGAGGGATGAAATACATATTGGCAACACTGTGTTCAAATCCGGCTGCGACAAATGCTGTAATCGGAAACACGATCACAATGACCTTGTCAATCACACTGCGACCTGCCTGTGACATCCAGACTGCAAGGCAAACCAATACATTGCACATGACTCCGCTAAAGAAAGCTTGCATAAAAGGAATGCTGCATTTTGTCGATGCAATTTTTAAAGATTGTAAGGCAATCCCATGTTGATTCATTTCCGGATGTTTAGACATGTAAACCAAACAGGCGAGTACACCTGCTCCAAGACAATTGGAAATGGAAATGATGACCCAGTTTCGCAGAACTTCAAGTCTGCTAATTTTACCATCCGCCCAGGCCATTGCAATTAAATTATTTCCGGTGAACAATTCGGCGCCTGCTACAACGACCAGGATCAGTCCAAGTGAAAAAACAAAACCAGATAAAATCCGGCTAAGCCCAAATGAAATATTTGGATCTGAACTCACAATGACTGAAAACATTGCACCGAGTCCAATAAATGCACCGGCGAGTATGCCCAGCATAATCATCGGAATGAATGGCAGCCTGGCTTTTATTACGCCAATGTTTTCCACCCGGTTTGCAATCTCTTTCGGAGAAAACGCATCAAATCCAAAAATTTCATTCATTGTTTATATTTTTATATGAAGGTAATCAGAGTAAAGGAAGCGTTGTGATGAAATAAGGGTTCATAATGAAATGGGTTAGGTAATATATGCTGATTATTAAAACAATTTGTACTTTCAACTATTTCCAATAAGGTAATAGGTTTTCAAATATACCTGTAATGATAAAATTTTATGACCACAATTTTTGTAAAGTGTATGAAAGAATTAATGTTTTTAGTTATTGTGTTTTTGAGTCCAGTTTTAGATGGTCAAAAATCAATGCATGAGAATAAAGCTAAAACCAGGGATATGAATTCTATTAAGATATCAAGCAGTGCCTTCCAACTGAATGAAATGATTCCTTCTCAGTATACCTGTGATGGTAAAAATATTAATCCTCCTTTGGAATTCAAGGACATTCCAAAACAGACCAGGAGTCTGGCATTGATTGTTGATGATCCGGACGCACCGGCCGGAACCTGGGTGCATTGGGTAGTTTGGAATATTCCGGTTGTGCAACAAATAAATGAAAAGTCGATTCCCGGAATTCAAGGATTAAATGATTTTAGAATACAAAATTACGGAGGTCCTTGTCCGCCATCGGGGACACACCGGTATTTTTTCAAAATCTATGCATTGGATGACATGCTGAATTTACCGGAAACCACAACCAAAACACAATTGGAGAGGGCCATGAAGAATCACCTCCTGGGTTCCGGGGAATTGGTCGGTTTGTATAAAAGAAAGCGGTAATCAGTCGGTTTCAAATTGAGCTAATTTAAGCATTCCAAAACCGAATTAAGACTAAAATATCTTATTTGTCAATCTATAATGGCTGTTCGTCATTTTATGGAATGCTTTGATAAATTGATCATAAATCGCATTTCCATTTCATCGTAATATTGAATCAGCTAATAAAAATTTTGGTGTAAGTTTGGTTTTGTTTATTAATTAGGTTCAATGATACGGCACAACGGTGTTGAGAATTTGAAAGTGTTCCAGCACTCATCTGGAGATGTTATTACGTTCGTCCTGGAGCGAAAAAGAACATACCTGTATCGGCATCGTATAAATCGGAAAATGAGTTCTGATTTATACGATGCTTTTTTTTAATGGGTATTTTGTTTTATCAGTTTATAAACCCGATGGCCCGATTTAAAAAAATACATGCCATTGTCAAGAAATGATAATTCAATTGACATTCTTTTGTCTTCTGTATCTCCTGAAATTAAAGTTTTACCTAAGGCATCTAAAATCGCATACGCATTAATGTTGTGTTTAAACGAAATGATGTTAAAGATTCCCTGAGAAGGATTGGGATAGATCATCATTTCATTCCTGGAATCATCATTTTGGTTTGTTCCAACAAACAATACCGGAATGCAGGTCGAGGTATCAATACAACCATTCGTCATCAAGATTACTGCATAGTTGCCTGATTCTTTAGGTGTAAAACTTTGATTGGTTTCTCCTGAGATGATTGAATTTCCATCATTGCAATTTATCCATTGGTATGTAGTTTCCGTTTTACCATTAGCCTTTAATGTGTTTCCGGTAATTGTGATCATGGTATCCATAGGATCTTCTACTTTAAGAATTCTTTCAACTACGCTGTCACAGTTATTTGAATTCAGATACCGGGAATAGTAAATGCCCGGGACTTTTTTATAAAGGCCATCAATTAGTATGCTATCTCCATGGCATATGGAAATGCTATCCATTTCAGAATTACAGATGACCGAACCAATCACAAACTGTCCGAATGAAGTGATACCCGTCGAATTGCCATAAAATGCAGTTCCATTATTTTCAATGGTCAGGGAGTCCGGATTTGCAATCGCAGATCCCCAGGTATTTCCAAAATCATTTGCAGCTCTTTTATATAATTTATGACTCAAAGCAGGATATTGCAATTCTATGTTCGACAAATTTCCCAATGGAGAGAATGAAATAAGTGTGGGTGTTGCAATGGTTTGATTTCCCCAATTTCTAATCACCCAATAATGTTTAGAAATTGAAGTTATGCCATTAGGAATTCCAAATGGCGCTGTATTCAATCGCGTAACAACCATCTCACCATCCGGTGCAATACTAGTTGGAATGAAGAAATGAATTCCCGTATTGGTGAAATTGCTGATGCCATTAGTGACATCCGGAATGCGATGGAAGCTGCCAGATGCAACCGGAATAGGCGAAGTTGCAATCAGTTTATTTGAAATGGAACTCATTATGCCTGAAATGATTTCATACAAAATGGATTGGCGCGAATCATATTGGTTAAATTGATAGTATGCTTTCAATTCATTTTCTTTCAAAGGATTTTTTACAAGATGAATTTTTTCACGGATTTCTTCTTGTGAAAGTGCTCTATTGTAAAAACAAAGTTCATCGATTTGCCCATGAAAATCACCTCCCTGATTGTGAATGTCGTTGTTAATCCAAAAATTGGTTTTACTAAAATCAACCTTTGCAAAATTGCCATTATAAATCCAGGGTATTTTACCATCGACATAAATTTTTACTTGAGTTGCCGAATAAGTTAAAGCCACATGATGCCAGCCTGTTGTGTCCATGTTGATTGTCGAAGTGATGCCGTATCCAACTCCGTCCAATGTGAAGATCAGATTGGTATTGGGCGTATATCCCATAAAAGCAAACCCCAGACCAAATCGTGTATTTGGGGAATTGGTACTTACAA
>JBGAWX010000260.1:0-4902 GCA_044227375.1 Saprospiraceae bacterium | reverse complement strand
TTCACTAAAAAACCTGATTTCCAAACTGAATGATGAGGAGTATACTTCAGTAATAAATTTTTTAAAATTCAACTCTCCACAAACAGGCCGGGCAAACTTGAAAAGTGTTTTGTTGGTTGAAATAGCCAAAGACAAACAGGCATATACATCTAATGAAATTCAAAAAACTATTTATGGCAATGTTAATCATGTTGCATTTAATAAACTCGTGAACAGGGTTTATACAAAAGTGCTTGATGTGATTATTCTTGATTCTAATTTGTACAATGGTAAATATTCAAGCAGGAATAAAGTTGTATTTGAACTGCGGAAAAAAGTTTTACAGGTAGATCTTTTGATTCTAAAAGGAATTCGTGAAAATATTGAAAGAGAGATAGACTATATCATTCATAAATCAAGAACATTTGAAATATATGATGTCCTGATTCAAGCGCTCTATTCAAAACAGAGATTTTTGACCTTACAAAACAATCCCAAAAAAGCAGGTCAAATCAAGAATAGTATATTAGAAGCAGAAAGATGTTGGACTGCTTTTAATTCTTCTCAAGCAATTTTCAATTCAATTTCAAGTAAAATAAATTCTTCAACGGGTGATAGGAATTTTGAATTGGAATTGAACTCGGCGGTTCAGACATTAAAGGATAGCTATGATCAAACAAAATCTCCCACTATACTATATTATTACTTGTTTCTTGCAACCGAAATTTCGCAAAGAAAAAAGGAATTTCGAAAAGCTTCATCATATTTGGAAGCGCTTTTAAGAAATGTAACCTCCAATAAATCTGTTTATACTGATTCAAGGTGCGGAAGTACCTTAATTAATATATCCAATAATCATATTTTAACCTATGAATTTGGTAAGGCTGAATCCAGAATTATAGAAGCTAAAAAATATTTTAAAGATCAGCCTGTCAATTTATCAATTGCAGAAGAGATTGAATTTATCATTCAATTGTATTCTGATAATATTGAAAAGGCTGAAGTAAATATTTCTAAGTTGGCAAGTTCTTCAAGTGCCCTAAATGTCCCTTTGTTACTTAGTAAATGGACTTATATGAAAGCATGCATTTGTTTTTTAAAAAGAAAGTATGGTGAAGCAATTGATTTGTTTAATCAATCTTCAGAAATTCAAAAGGATAAGGAGGGCTGGAATTTTACAAAAAGAATTATGATTCTAATTTCTAGAATCGAACTGAATGATTTGGATTCAGCTGATTTGGATATTCAAAGCTTGGATAAGTTTATGAAACGCCTGCAAAAGGATAGGCACATCAGGCCAAGGTTAATATTAATTGTTCGAATACTAAGAAAGTTAATTGATGAGAATTTTGATTATAATAAGGTGTATAGATTAAGGAAAAAGTATTTTGACAAACTTATGTCAAATGATGCTGATTACAAATGGGAAATAAAAAGCCCTGAACTAATAGTGTTTGAGGAATGGTTTGTTTCAAAAATGAATAAATCAGTTTACAATCCAAATAATGTAATAAGAAGACTAAATGTGTTGCAAGAATAAATTCTATTTTGTGCGGTTGTAATATTATTCTATTGTCATTTCATTAGCTGCTATAAATCAACGAAATGACATATAGAAATTTTAACAAACCACATGCTTTTATTCTTTTGTTTTTTATAACATTTCTTAATTGCATAGAAGCAAAAGCAAGTACCTTTTACAGTTGTATTGATAAATGTGACACTGTTTCCAATTCTCGTTTTATTAAAAAACTCGCCAAATTTAAAATTGATTACAATTGTTTATCTGTGTGTATATCTGCTTTTCAAAACAAATCATTCGAGAGCCAGGGTACATTTACTCTCGGTGTAGCCGAAAAGTATAGTTTAAATTTTCAATATTTGGGAGATGAATTGGATTGGAAGTTTAATGGCAAATCAGAACTGGGGTTTGTGTATATTGTTGATAGCTTATGGACAAAAAGCAGCGACTATTTGGAAATGTATCTGATAGGTGTTGAAAAGCACAATAAGCTGGTAGAAATGTCATATTCTTTTCTTCTTGTCTCACAAGTACTTCCTACATACAATTATTCAACATCAGTTGATAAATCAATTAGAAAAAATCAAGTAGGAGGGTTTCTTAATCCACTTGTATTGCAATTAGCCTATGGGTTTAACTATAATTACAATGACATAGTAAGGATTACAAGTTCATTCGCAACATTAAGATTACAATCTTATAAAAAATTCTGGTATTCCGATCAAGGAAATGCCGAAAATAGAAATATGGTAACTCTTGACTACGGGTTTAGTCTTGTCCTTGAATTGAAAAAAAGTTTAGCAAAACAGTTAGACTTTACTTTTAATACTAATTTATTTGCAAATTCTTTAGACAAGGATAATGTAAAATGCAATTCTGATTTCAATTTTACATATCAAGTTGCTAGATTTATTGCTCTTCAATTCTCATCAAGGTTTAAATATGATACCAGTTATTCCAACAAGATAAATTATCAAAATGAAATGTTATTCAGCTTTAGTTATAAATTTGGTAATTAGATATATTGTTGAAGTTATACTATGAATTTGTGGAGTGAATTTGATTACTGGATGTAATTTTAATGTTTTCTTCGGGAGTGTAAATTAAACTGTGCTATTTGATTTTACATTTAATGACATTATATTTGATTTATTAAGCGAAGCAGAGTTGAGCTCTGCTGGAGAGCAACTCAACAAGGAATAGCTTAATCCGATGGCATAAACAGAGGTTGATATTTCAGTCTCTGTTTTTTTATTCATGCATTCGGAACTATGCCTGATAAAACTCGCCATCATTCAAGGATTTTAAGTTTGAGTCTTTGTCCAAAGATAATGGATAATTGCGATATGGTAACTCCCCAGTTTTGTAAGGGCTGTGTCCACTTCTTGCTGATATTGCGATGCGCAAGGTAAATCAGTTTGAGCAGCGACATGTCAGAAGGAAATGCTGTTTTATTTTTGGTGACCTTGCGGACCTGCCGGTGAAAACCCTCTATGGTATTTGTAGTGTAAATAAGCTTGCGGATTGGTTTAGCGTACTTGAAATAAGTAGAGAGCTTATGCCAGTTGTTTTTCCAGGAGGCAATTACAACAGGATATTTCTTGCCCCATTTATCTTCAAGCGCATCCAGTTTTTCCTCTGCATATTCCTTGGTATCGGCTTGATAGACCAGTTTTAAATCAACCATAAATTCCTTTTGATTTTTACTTGCCACATACTTCAGAGAGTTACGGATCTGATGTACGATGCAGCTCTGAACTTCTGTTTGAGGAAAAATACTAACGATGGCTTCAGCAAAACCTTTGAGATTATCAATGCATGCGATCAGGACATCTTTTACACCACGGTTCTGTAAATCGGTCAGCACACTGAGCCAGAAGTTGGCTCCTTCGCTTTCGGAGATGTACATTCCAAGCAGTTCCTTTTTTCCTTCTGTAGTAATGCCAAGAATATTGTAAACCGCACGGCTAGTAACTCTTCCGTCTTCTTTTACCTTATAGTGCATAGCGTCCAACCATACAATACAGTAAGTCTCTTCCAAGGGATGGGATTGCCATTCTTTGATTTGTGGAATAATACGGTCAGTGATTGCACTGAGAGTAGTAGCGGATATTTCTGTATCATACATCTCCTTGATGTGATTGGAGATATCGCGCAAACTCATTCCCAAACCATAAAGGCCAATGATTTTACTTTCCAGATTATCCGCAAGGATTGTTTCTCGTTTCTTGACGATGTCCGGTTCAAAAGTGCTGTCCCGATCTCTTGGAGTTTCAAGTTCAAAGCTTCCGTCAGAACTTTTTACAATTTTCTTGCTCTTCCCATTTCTCCTGTTGCCACGATTGCGTTCACCTTCATCCAGGTGTTCCTCAACTTCGGCATCAAGTGCTGATTCTAAAAATTCTTTGAGAAGTGGAGCAAAAGCTCCGTTTTTTCCAAGCAAGGGCTCCCCTCGCTTAAATTGTTCCAAGGCTTTCTTTTTGAGCGCCTCATACTCTTCGTTTTTCTCTTTCATTGTCTGTGATTATTTAAAGGTAAAAATTTCTTTTACTTTTAAATAGCACAGTTTATTTTACAGTCTCAGATACGCTCCTGGATATTTTTGTCGCTAAAATTATCCCAGGAAATTTCTGTACTACACAGCTTTATGTGACCACACCAATCAACTGTTTCGGTGATTGCAACGCAACCGCAAATGCAGTACCAACCGGTCACGGACCTTTTACCTATTCCTGGTCTACAAACCCTGTTCAGTCACAGGCAACAGCATCAGCTTTGTGTGCAGGTACCTACAATGTCACAGTTACAGATTCAACGGGTTGTCAATCAACTGCGGCAATTACAATTTCAAATCCTTTGCAACTGCTTGCTACAATAACTGCTACAAATCCAAAATGTGCAGGTGCTTGTGATGGCCTGGCGCTTTCGACTGCTACAGGACAAGTACCGATAAATTATTTATGGCTTTCTAATCCATCCCATTCCGGTCCGTTGATTACAGGATTGTGTATGGGAACCTACACTGTTGTGGCAACAGATAGTTTGGGATGCACAGATACAGTTTCTGTTTCGTTGACAGACCCATTGCCAATTTCAATTTCCGGCAGTGTTTCAAACACTACCTGTATTGCATGTGCCAACGGGAGCATCGATCTGACCGTTACTGGAGGAACTCCGGCATATCAATATGCATGGTCTGATTCGATGATGACTCAGGATATACAAAATTTGATATCCGGTAACTATAGCGTTTGTGTAACTGATGCCAACAATTGTACACTTACCGACACAATAAGCATTATTAATGAGGCTAATTTCATTACCATTCTAACAAAAAAAGACCTCAACTGCATTGAAGCCTGCAAAGGAGAGATAATGGCAAATGTTGGAGGAGGAACAGC
>JBGAWX010000025.1:15832-19726 GCA_044227375.1 Saprospiraceae bacterium | reverse complement strand
AATCGGAATTGAGATAGGCATTCAAAGCTTGTTGCGTTTCATCCTGATACGCAGCAGCAAGCTTGCGTCGAATTTCACCATACAGTGGCGCGAATTCTTTTTGCTTTAGTAATGAATCTGCAAGTGATGAGGCATTGCGATTCACCGGCAATAAAAGATGACCGAGTTTTATGGCCACGATAAAATCCTGATAGAGCAAGCGGTTTTCATCTGAAAGTTTTTGAAGAAAGCTGGTCTCATAGTTTTTGGTTTCAGAATTTACAAACGCAGACAATACCGGATCCTTCATTTGATTCAGAGTATTCAATACCAGCGGATCGGTCATCGCTAGCATTTGATATTTTGAGGAAGCACAAATGAATAATAATCCTGGCCAGATTTCAGGAATGACTTTTTGTTCGTTGAGAAAATTGCGGAGTTCTTTAAAGCTTATAAATTGATCTTCATTCTGATCGGCTAAACCATACATGCCGTCTAATAATAAATGACTGAGACTCACTTTCGCAGTTGATAATTCTTGAAATGTTTTAGTATAGGTATTTTCTTCAACGGTATTGACAAATGCGACATGTTGATATGTTTTTTTGACTGATTTGACTTGCTTTCCAATTAATGAATCATCCCGCAACTCAGGAGCCAATACTAAAGGATAAATATTCCCGAAAATCTTGAACTCGCATTTTTTCTTTTCGGCCAATGCCTGAAATTGCAGGAAGAGATCAAATGAACCGGCATCACTGAGATTGTATGGGGTATCATAAAAATAAAGAGTAGAAGGAGGAATGACTTTTTGCCTTTGATCCATACCATATCCTGCAAAATAAAGAATGATGGTGTCTTCAGCAGCAGTGAATTCAAAAAGCCAATCCAGGGCAGTTGCAATTCTTGCTGAAGTAGCCTCTGAATTGGTGATTAATAATAAATTTTCATCGTCGATCCGATTCATCTGATTTGACCGGAGGAAACTTACAAACAATTCTGCATCGCGGTGAGGAAGTTGAAGATCGGGGATTTCAGGATCCTGATAATGCGAGATGCCAATGACCAATGCTTTGGTGTGGCCAACAAAATTCTGGCCGTTGATCATTACGAGATTTAACCCGTAAATCAATAAAAAAATAAAATATTTCATCAAACTTGCTCCACGAATTAATATCACACAATATATAGATAATCAAAAATTATTATCAGCTCCCTTGAAATTTATTTTAAAGGCTTGCCTAAACCCAATAACCAGACACATGATTGGCCACACAAATTGATAACAAATTGAAATTTCGGATATTAGGTTATCAGAATAATTCCAACTATTTTTAGATTTTGTTTTGATAACCTGATACGGAATTTTAATCCAGAAAATGATTCGAGTTTTAATACTAATTTTTATTTTTCTAACATTGGGTGTGCTTCAGGCGCAGCAAAAAAAAGCATTGGTTGTGGCTATCGGGCATTATCCAAAATCCAGTGGGTTCAATACTATAAATTCTGTAAACGATATCCCATTGATTCAAAACTCACTTCTGAAATTGGGATTCAAAGCTGAAGACATAACCGCGCTTAAAGAAGAAGCGGCTACTAAAAAAAATATCCTTGATGCCTTGCAGAATCATCTGCTGAATTCAATTAAAAGTGGAGACATTGCTTATTTTCATTTTTCAGGACACGGACAACAAGTTGCGGATACCAATGGAGATGAACTCGATGGACTGGATGAATCCCTGGTTGCGTATGATGCATCAATTCAATTTTCTCCAGAAGTCTATGAAGGAGAACATCATATCACCGATGATGAGTTGAATGATATTTTGTCCAAAATCCGAATCAAGTTAGGACCTAATGGACATTTACTCACCACATTTGATGCGTGCCATTCAGGTACGGGAACCCGGCACATTGGAATCGCAAGAGGAACCGACATGATCCTTGCTGCAACTTCCAACGAAACAATTGCTAAAAAGAAAAAACCGGATAACAATCAAACGGATTTCAAGAATCCGGATGAATCAAAGATGGCATCGATGGTTTCATTTTTTGGATCCATGGCCAATCAGTTAAACTATGAGGTCCTTGCAGATGATGGAAAAAGTTATGGTGCCCTAAGCTACGCATTCAGCAAAGCTGTTCATTCGATTCCTGCTGATGCGAGTTACCAACAACTGTTTGATAGAATCCGGTTGATCATTCAAATGAATGCTGTGAATCAAATACCGGAAGCATCAGGCATCCTTGCCCAACCTGTATTAGGCGGACAATATCTTGGTATCCCCAATTATTTTAAAGTAAAAGAATGGCAGGATCATAACACCGTGATTATCGAAGCGGGTTTTTTAAATGGAGTTTCCCCAGGTACCGTGGTGGGATTTTATCCGCCAGAAATGAGAACCGAAAAAAAAGCTACACCATTTGCGGTGGGCACTGTCAAAGAATCAGGTTCTGTCAATAGTATTGTTGTTGTCCCTGAAGGGATTTCAAAAGATTCTGCAATACTGGCCTGGGTAATTGTCAAAGAAGAAAATTTCGGAACACTAAAAATTCGTCTTCAATTAAAAGGTGATTTCAGTACTATTGACACGGCGATACTCAATGAACTCTTTAAACTTCCGTATATCGAAAACGTGGATTCAAATCCCAACCTGGTGATGTTTGCAGAAAACAAAAACCTCACTCTGGTTACCACGACTGATTTGGAAGTTGCAAAATTTTCCACTTCGTCTTCGCGAAGTGATTTGTTATACGGTCTAAAATTGTCCTTAACTCAATTTGGTCAGTCGCAATACTTGAGAAAACTGACTCAGGAAAATAAACAGATTGCTTTACAATTTGAATTTGAACTCATTTCAAGAAACGGAATCAATTTACCGGATTCTGCAACACAGGACAGCATAAAAGATGAACTCAATAATTTACGGATCAAAGTCGGCGATATCGTCAAACTGAAAGTGACCAATCATGGCAGCAAGCCTGCCTATTTTACCATCCTGGATATTCAACCCGACAATAAAACCGGCGTGTTGTTTCCAAGAGAGAATGAATCGCCATCTGATTATTTTGTAAAACCGGGAGAGCAATTTGTAACTTCATCAATCATCTTTCGGCCTCCATTAGGTCAGGAGTTATTTAAACTGATAGCAACAAAAAATCCGGTTAACTTGCGGCCTTTAAATCAGAGAAGAAGTGCTTCGGGTAAACCTAAAAATTCCAATGATCCATTTGAAATTTTAATTCGTCAAAGCTATTATAACTCAGAAACTGAAACAAGAAGTGGAGTCACTTCAAATGTACCAGCAGGCAGCGTGAATATTTATTCGGTACCTTTTTTGATTGAGAAGTAAAGATAGTGATGAACGATGAACTATGAGTTATGAGTGAGGAACGATGAGTGATGAGTTATGAGTTATGAACGATGAGAGAGGAACGATGAACTATGAGTGATGAACGATGAGAGATGCTCCCCTGCCGGACTGGGAAGAGTGATGGGTGTTTTATGTTTTGTGTTCAGTGTTCAGTGTTCAGTGTTTTATTAAAGTCCTTTGAAATAAATTGTTCAATGATACTTCGAATATTTGTACGCATACATTTTACTTTCTACATACTGCTTTATACACCATTCTATCATATCCATAAGCTTTCAGCTCAGGAATCTACTTTATCTACCCTTCCTTTAATTCAAACCGATAACAAAACGCCTACTTCTCCTGTAAACAATCTCAATAACACAGACTATGAACATGTAAAAAGAATTTACGATAAGCTGGTGAATGCAAGAGGCGATTTCAGGTATCCGGTTCCAAAATTATTTTTGAGAAAGGAAGTCTCCAGAGTAGCTAGTATTGATTATGAAAAGCTCGAAATTATTCTAGAAGAGAAAGCGTATCGGGCATGCTTACCTTATGG
>JBGAWX010000025.1:0-15822 GCA_044227375.1 Saprospiraceae bacterium | reverse complement strand
ATGCTGCGATTGCATTTTTGCTGGCGCATGAATTGACACATTACTATGAAAAACATGCATGGCGCAATGGCTTTGCTGCTGATTACTCTGATCTGACAATTGGAAAAAATATGAAGGAAATGCAAGATCAGGTTGCCAATGAAACGCAGGCCGATTATCTTGGTGGATTTCTTGCATATTCTGCAGGATTTGGTATGTTTGATAAAAGCAGTGAAATCATTAAGCAGTTGTATACAACATACAACATTCCAGAGAACATACCCGGCTATCCAACTTTACCGGAACGGATTGAATTGGCTAAACGAACTACACAAAAACTGCAATCCCTGATTGAAGTTTTTGAAATGGCGAATTTACTTACGGCAATTGGTAAATTTGCAGAAGCCTATCACTACTATAATTACATTCTGATGCAATACCAAAGCCGGGAGATATACAATAATCTCGGTGTTACTTCACTTTTGAATGCTTTACAATATTTCAAACAAAAAGAATTGAAATACCGATATGTAGTGGAACTGGATCTGGAATCCACTGGAGCCCGGGATACGGAATCTTCCAAAGTCAGGGATTCCCTGCTGCATCAGGCTATAAAAAATTTTGATGTGGCAATTGGATTGGATCCAAACTATGCGCCTGCATACTTAAACAAAGCATCTGCTTGTGCACTTTTGGGAGATACGATACGCGCCCAATTTTATACTGAACAGGAGGCCTTCAAAATCGCGCAAAAAAATAACTATACAAAAACCGCAATTGATGCTGTGATTCTTTCTGGAATTCTAAAAGCTAGATCCGGCGATTCTACCAGCGCGGACATCTTATTTCAAGCAGCTGCTTCGTCGGGATCAAAGCTGGCTCAAATCAACCTCGATATTTTACGTAATGGAATGGATGCGCCCAAGAAGGCAAGCAGAAATTTCTCAACTGAATTCACTTCCATTGAAAACCACAATCTGAATTCTTTCTCAAATAATCCAAGTTACAACAATGACAAAGTGATAGAAATCAATTCTGAATTTGCATATCTCCAATTCAATGAAGACAGCCTGAGTTTTAAAATCAGCTTCAACATGAACGTCGATACACGGGAAATGAATTATTTCATGTTGACCAAACCGGACAGCAAGGCGACAACGGAAAAGCAAATCGGAATTGGAAGCAGTCAACAAGAAATAGAAACGCATTACGGAGCACCAACGCAAACTGTAGAAACTCCGCAAGGAAGCATCCTGGTCTATGACAAATTAATTTTTATTCTTGGCAAGGAAAACAAAGTGATGCGATGGGGAAATTATCTTACCAGGAAATCGATGCTTTGAAGAAGGCTTTAGACTTTAGGCTGCCCCTTTGGGGGTCCCAGCCCGTCCGGTCAGGCGGGCCTTCGGGATAGGCTGTAGGCTGTAGGCTATAGGCTTTAACTCGAAATAAATACTTTGCCTGTTGCTACAGGTTTATGATCTCTTACAAAAATGATCTGGTAAATATAAATCCCCGGAATGAATGCATACTTTTCAAAGTTCCTTCCGGATGCTATTCGTTTATTTTGAAGATCATAAATGGCTACAACATACTCTTCACTTAATTCAGAAAAACTAAATGTTGTTCCCTGGTCGATGAAATGATACTTTTGATTTTTTAAATTTTCATAAACTCTGGTGGTCCCCAATTTTTCATAGCACCCGATATCATATTTTCCATCCTGGGGGCGTGTATTGTTTTCCAAATCATTTTTTATCAGAGTAGCCACTTCTGCTGTCCCGGCATTAAGTGCCGGAGATGTTGCGGAAAGGTGATAATCATTCCCGGCGAGATTTATAAACACAGATGCATTGTCTTTTATCAAAAGGGAATGCATGTCATGACCAAGGGACTGCCAACTTGCAAAATCGATATAACTGCTCCCCTGGTTAATCGTCATCTTATCATTCAGCAAATTGTAATCCCCAAAATAATTGGTACAACTGCTTTCAATGTCGAGACTTCCCTTGTTTGAAAAACTGAGAAGAATATTATTTTTTACAAACAAACTATCGCTGTCAATGGCGAGTATACACCATTGAGAAGTGGAAGGAACGACGACGGTATTGTTGTATACTTTTACATCATTACATCCTGTAGCTGCATCCCCCAGAAAAAATGTCATCCCATTGCCACCGCCTCCGGACCCATTGTTGTAGATTAAATTGTTGTACACTTCCGAATAATAAATGCCCTGAAGATTTAATCCGATGCGATTGTTGTAACAAATGTTGTTGTAAATTTTGACATCCACAGAAATTCCGGGAGCACCGCTACTCAAGTCCGGATTCAATTGGATGCCTGCTGCTTTATTATTAAAACACAAATTGTTTCTGATGATGACCCGGTCGCTGTTGTTGGAAACATAAATTCCATGTTCACCATGAGAGCGTTTACATACATTATCTTCCGCGAGAAAATCATCGGTATATCCGGTAAAGATTCCTCTATAACAACTATCCACTTCACAATTCCGGATGGTAATGTGATTAGCCAATACTGCACGGATCCCATCTTCACCGCTCCCCACAGGATCCGAAATGCCATAGACTTTAAATCCATTCACTTCGATATAATCATTGCCCTCGATATTCAAACCATCAAAACCTCTTCCACAAGATTGGTTTATCACCACATGCTTACCCATCGCGAAATACACTATGGGCTTTCCTGGAGTGCCGCTATTTTTATAAAAATGATCGAAGCCTTTATAAAATCCATCATACACCAACACGCTATCTCCAGCTTTTACTTTGTTGGTAGCAGCTTGTATGGTTTTGAAGGCGATGTTGAAACTCAGGCCGTCGTTGGTGTCGTTGCCGGTGGGTTTGATGTGGTATGAAGCACAAAATGATTTTAGAAAAATTATTAAAATATTAGCAATTACTAATATACCTACTTTGTAAGCCATTCTAATACCACTATTGAATAATCAATCTGGAAGAACTCCACCATCAGTATCAAGAACAACGTCAAGCTCCACATCGTCACTTATTTTTTCGATTGAAATCGCAGATTGATTTGGGAAAGTCAGTAATATATTTACACCTTTTGAGATATCCTTTTTTTCGTAATATCCAATACTTGTATTTATATTAACTGGAGCTGTATTACCGATTCCGATAGTGACTGGATTATTACTTCGTGCATTATAATATTGACCCTTAACAAAAACATTACCATCTTGAGAACTATCATCAAAATAAATTCTAATTTCTCTCAATTTTGTTGGATTACTAATAATAAATGAAATTAATTGTGTACCGTCCTTCTTCTTTAGAGTAAATTTTGGATTTGTAAGCTTTAAGGATGACTTCGGAATCTCAGTATAGCCAACACTAGAGGGAATATTTACAGTGCTGGCACCCGTACTATTATTCTCATAGTCTATAGTGACTTCAAAATTATAATTGGTATATTTATCCTTTAATACAGAGAAAATTAAATTCGTCGAAGTGAAAATTTTAACATATTGATTTATATTCGATTTAGGTTTGCCATTTGACGCATCACAAATTGGAACGCTTGTATCTCTGTTCAATACAATAACTCGAGAACAGGAAATCTCCAACAGAATAAATAATAAAATAAAAAAAAAGTAATAACTCAATTTTTTCATACCTAGATTTTAAAATTTTAAATAAACCATTTCATTTTTTGAAATTTAAGATAAGATTTTTAAATTTATCGGAACTAGTAATTTCTTTCAACTCTTCATTATTCAGAACTACATCAAAATTCATGAATCCCGCCTTGAACGCTTTTTCAAGAAATTCAAAAGATTCATCAATATGATTCTTAATTGCCATCAAACAAGCCAACTCATAATAAACACCCGGCTTTTTATCGAATTCAAATGTAAGTAATTTTCTGAAATAAAATTCGGCCTCGTCATTTCTTTTTTGTTTTCGGTATAGTTTTGCCAGTTCCCGTAAGCCATTGATATAATTTGGATTGATTTCAATCGCCTTTAAAAAATTGTTCTCTGCCCCTTTTTCATCACCTTGCATACTTAAGGCAATAGCCAAAAAATTATAACCCTGAAATCCGACACTATCCAGTTTAATATACTCGAGCAGGTATTTTTTTGCAACTTCATATTGATCCAACTTCAGATTTACAATACCCAGATTTAATCTTGATATCGCATTCAAAGAATCACTTTCAGCAACTATTTTGTACAACACATTAGCTTCTTTAATATCTCCTTTGAAATAATGCCATGATGCCATGGTAAATATCACCATGGTATTTAATGAATCAATTTGAATGGCTTTGTCCAAATAAATTTTTGCTCTAATGGAATCTTTTAATTTATTTGAATAGAAATAAGCCAAGTATGTAAAAGGCAATACCCAGCTCGGCGAATGATGAGCAGCTTTCAATGCAAAATGCTCAGCTGAATCTTTATTTTCAAATTTATAGGCTTGGCAATACATCATATAAAAATAAGTATGTGCTGCTATGGGTTCATATTCCAATGACAGTCTGTATTTATCCATAATTTTTTGCCCCTCATCAATATTTTTATTGCCGCTATTTGCCCAAAATAGTAGAAGTCCTTCAAAAAAATATTGCCTCGCTTTTAACTTCTTATAAAAAAAATGATCTTCACCTAACAGTTCGGCTGCCCGATTTAATAAAGAAGGATAACTTTTATATTTCTTTATTTTTGAAACTTTGGATCTCGTGATTTCATTGACATCTACTTTAAGAATTGAATTCAAAGCTCTTTGTGCATCATCCTGCAAAGCGGTCGCATAGTTTCGACGAATGGTGGTATATAATGGTTCCAACTTTGGCTCTTTGATGAGTTGTTGATAATAAAGTTCAGCATATCCAGTATCATTTGTATTTGCTGGTTCTAAAAAGACTTTATTCTTCAAAGACAATTCAAACAATTTATACAAGCTTTGAATGTTCGTATCGACACTTGACAATATCAGATTTTCACTTCTCGATTCTATCGGTGCAAGCATGGCCATCTGATTGGTCTTGCCTTGTTTGAATGCTCCTAATAAAAAGGTATCCACCATCGCCAATCGCTCATACCGCTCACCAACAACCAGCGGAACTTGTTGTACAGGAGCAACGTCTTCAGAAACATGACGTTCAAGATACCAACCGGCTTCCTGCAAGGTGATCCAATCGTCATGATTTTCATCGGCCAGTCCATACAGTGCGTCCACCAAATGATACGAAAATGCACCACGTCCACCACCCCATTGCTCGCCTTCGATACTAAATTCATAAGGTTGACAGGAAAGAATTTTAATTTCATTCTTCATGGCCTTCAGGTATTCGGCAGTAATGCGAGGCCCCCCGATTGAACTTCCCGCAAGTGTACCTGAATGACAGGCATCTCCAATAAAAATTACTTTCGAATTATTTTTTATAGACAATGTTGAAATGACTTCTTGAAGATAAGATAAAGGCAATGCTCCTCCTGCCTGATATACCCTTGAACTGGCATCATAACAAAGCAAAAATCCCATTTCATCATTTACCGTGGTCTCAATATCACCGTGTCCCGAAAAATAGATGATCACCCGGTCATCCTTTTTAGCTACCGTCTTCAACCATTCCAATGCACTTGCAAATGCGGCCATCGTAGCCGCAGTATCAACTAATAACTTCTGATGATCGCCGTCGAGGGATCCGCCGGCACGTGATCTCAAATAGTTTGAAAATGCTATGGCGTCTACATCTCCATAATTCAGGTCATTTATATCCGGATCAGTATAATCTGATATTCCCACAATTACGGCATATGTATTGCCTGAAAAAACTTGAGCTCCAAGTCCGGGGTTTTCTTTCGATATTGGTTTTACACCTTTACTTAAATTGATATTGGGATCGATCTGTTGCCCTGAAATTTCAAGCAAAGTAATGCATGTAAAAAAACAGATGACAATAAAAATTTTCATTCAAGTTCAATTGAGCATTTGTTGTATATCTTTTTTAAATGTATTAGTCTTTTTCCCTTGTACTATGACACAAATAAATATCCCAGTTGACAGAATCAATTTTGATATCTAATATACCCTTTATTAATTTTTTGATGTATGTACTGAACAATACTTTTATGATCTGAAAACGATAGATTTTATAAAAGTAAAAAAATATTTACTCATTTACATTTAATTTCCCATCATCCCCATACAGTTATCCAACACCACATCGACTCTTGCACTGTCTTTTATTCTCCGCAAACCGAAATACACCTGGTTTCTGTTTCCCATGGAAACGATAGCCATATCCCTGGTTCCCAATGCAAATTCATAAACAGTAGTCTGGTAATTGCCGTACCGCATAGTAGGAGTTCCTGCGGTTAATCCGGATCCCATTTCTGCCACCAGAAATCCCGAAGGCAGATTGTTGGAAACGATTCTTGCGACTTGAAGTGAATCGTTCGGCGATGCCGGACCAGGGGTCGGTTCAAAATACAGCGTCATGCTTTGTAAATTGTAGGTATTTTCAAAATATACTTCCAGGTCCATATATCCATTCACTCTGAATGTGAGGGTTTGCTCGTTAATTGCAGAAGAATTAAATTGCTTTGTCCCGGTTGAAGTTGTCTGATTGGATCCGTCCGGCATTTGAATAGTCACCGTATTCAAAGTAGATTTATCCAAAATGGATTTGAAGTAGATTGTGGTATTGTGCGTTGGATCGGCCAAGGCTTCTTTATCGCTATCCGATGACACTTCATAAATGAGTATTCCCAATATTGCTAATAAAATCAGGATCAGTAAAATAACATAGTCTTTCATGGCTTTGATTTTTTAATTGTTTGAAAATAGGTTTCGTTTATTTTTGATATTTTTCTATTAATTTTTTGAATGCATCGAGTTCCCGGATATTCACCAGGTCTTCATCCTGCAGTAGAGATTCAAAATCTGAAAATCCATTCATCAATGCACGTTCAAGGTAATCCAGGGATTCAATGGTTTTGGACTTCATTGCACTATAACAGGCAAGGTTGTAGTAGGCCTCCACATTTTTTGTATCATACTTAATGATCTCCATATATATTTTTTCTGCATCATCATTCCGATCCTGATCCATATACAACCTGGCCAATTCAATCAGAGTCCTTAAAAATTTAGGATTAATGCTGATCGCTGTTTTGAATTCCTTTTCTGCCAGATCAAGTTTCGATGTTTTCACATGCACCAGTCCGAGATAATGTATTGCCAGGAAATCAATGCTGTCCAATTTTATTGCTTTGTTCAAATACTGTTCCGCGGCATCATACTTCCGCATGGCCAAATTCATGATACCCAGATTTAAACAGGCCACCTGGTTGTTGGTATCCCTCTCTGCAATTTTTTTATACAGATCATTCGCTAAGATGTATTCGCCCTTATAAAAATGAAATGCAGCTTTTGCATTCAGGACAAAAAGATTTTGAGGATCTATTGAACTGGCGGTATTTAAAAATTTTCTGGCTTCTACTGTATCCCTAAACCTGCCTGAAAAAATTACGGATGCATACGAAGCGGGCAGCACCCAAGCCTGCGAACATTTCATGGCTTCTTCAGCAAACAGCTTTGTGGAATCCTTATTCGCAAAATTGAAGGCCTGGCAATACATCATATAAAAATAAGTGTGCGGGCTATAGGGCTCCAATTCCAATGATTGCCTGAATTTACTCATAATCTTTACACCTACTTCCTCATTGATGATATCGGAATTATCTAAGAACAACATCAGTCCTTCAAAAAAATACTGTCTTGCCTTAAGATTGCGGTACATGAAATGCTCTTCACCTAAAAGTTCGGAAGCTCGCTTTAAATAAAGAGAATAATTTTTGTACGTCCTGAGTTTAATAATTTTTGAACGGGTAATTTCATTGACATTCACATTGAGCAACATATTTAAAACTTGTTGCGCATCATCCTGTAAAGCGGCTGCATAATTGTGATTCAAATAATTGATGACCGGTTGAATGCCCGGCTCCCTGCTCAGGAGTATATAAAGTTCATCAGCAGTCCTTTTACCATTCACAGAAAATAAAAATTCCTTATTTGCAATGGCTTGTTGAAATTCGCGATACAATCTTTGCACACTGGTATCTGCGGAATATAAAATACTTTCGTCATAATACCTGCTCCTTACGGATAATAATCCCGGCAATTGATTTTCTTTATCTGAAAAGGATTGCTTTGGAGCATCGGGTTGAATGTAGGATATGACTTCTTTGACATTTCCCTGAATGATGGGAGTTTGATTAAACTCCAAACGATTCGCTTCGACTGTGACTTTATCCTGAAGATACCTTTGAATTTCAAGCAAAGTAATTGCTGAGTCCTTATTCAGATTTGCCAATCCATTCAAGCCATCCACAAAATAATAACTGAACAAGCCTCTTCCACCGCCCCATTGTTCGCCTTCAATAGAAACCTCATCAGGCTGGCAGGATAAAATCAAAATTTGATTTTTAAAAAAATCCATCATTGCATTTAGAGTGGCGTTGGGCCCTCCAATAGAAGATCCGGCAAGATTCCCGGAATGGCATGCATCGGAAACCAAAATCACTCTTGATTTATTGGTATAGGTCAGGGTGTTGATGATGGTCTGTAATTTGGTTATCTCCAGGGCATTCAGGCAATATGATCTGTTAGGAGTGTCCCAAAACAACAAATATCCGGGTTGACCAAAAAGCCTGGATTCCACATCGCCGTGTCCAGCAAAATAGATGATTGCAACATCACCTGCTTTACATGAATCCAGCAACCAGTTCAAAGCCATATTCACTCTTCCTCCGGTAGCCTGCTCATTGGTCAGAAGTTGAATATTCTTTTTGTTCACGGATCCGCCTGAAGAGGAGATCAAATACTTTGCAAAGACTTCTGCATCTCTGTGTGCGAATTTTAAATCACTGATCTTTGGATCCTGGTAGTCTGAAATCCCTATGATCACGGCCCGAGTGGTTCCTTTCTTTGCTGATTTTGATGCAATGGGTTTTATACCTCGCGTTTGTTGTGCTTCAATACTATAGCCAACAAAACCCAAAAGGCTTAATATGAAGATGGCCGTTTTCATGACAAATCCATCTTATAATTCCAATAAGAATAAGAAAGTAATCATCTTAGAAATTATCCTTGTCAACCGACTTGAAATTGAACTCTGCAATTCCTAGCCAGAAATTATCCTGCGATTTAAAGATACTAATTTTTGAAAGATCACTCAGAAAAGATGATCCGGAGGAACAGTAGGTAGAGGGGTGCTTCTTTTATAAAATCAAAAATGAGGCAACTTTAAAAGTTGCCTCATTTGATCTTTCGTATGATGCTAATCAGTGACGAATGGTCTGATGCAATTTTTTAGAAATTGTAGAATTCAGTGGCTCCACCTGCTTTTACGCGAATGCGGAATTTTCCTGTTTTACTCAATTTACTGCGATCGATGACCAAATTTCCAGATGCATCTTTGGTTACTGCAGAATTTCCATTAGCTGCTGGTGAGCCACCTGCATCAAGTACATCATAAGTTAAATCGATACCACGATTTTTACCTTTGAACAGGTTGCCTGCCAATAATCTTCTGGATGGCTTTCCACCTGGCTTAGCAGCAGGAGTTTCAACGTAGATGCTTGGGCAACATTTCAAGTTGTCAGTCGGGCCGGACTTATCATCTTGTTGACCAACACCACCACCTGTTGATGGAGTAACCTGAGCTGAAACAGATGTAGTTAAAAGCATTGCAAAAAATGCCGAAGCGAATAAAATGGTTTTTTTCATTTTTTAAAATTTAATGTGAATGAATATTTGATTGTTTGTTTAATTAAAATTAAAATACTTACCAGCTTCACTTAGAATTAAATTGTCTAATGGTTAATTTGTTTGATTCTTGATTTACAATTCCTTTGTTTTCCTGCTTTCCTTTTTTATCAATTTTCCTCTATCTAAATTGGTTCTTTTGGAGTATTTTACTTTGGTTCTTTTTCCGCTTTTGTACCTCTTAATAGATACAACACTAAAAAGGTTATCAGCACCAAATAAAAAATTATACACCACCCGATTGTTCACAATACATCCCAGAGTTCGAAACGTGCTCCATCCTCCTTCTACAGGTAAATGTAAAGGATTTCATTGATTATTCATTGACACGATTCTCCAAATTCAGAGATTCGGGTATAAATTTTACAACCAAAGGAAAGGGATCTTTTCGCCAAGTCATCAATCGGATCACGATCTAATCCTCTTAATTCATGAAGACATTGACATAAATTATTGAAAATGAATAGTTCTACACAGCACTTTTTATTATAATGGGTTTGCGTTTTCTTGACGGTCTTTAGATTGACTGTGTATTATATATATGGAGTATCTGGCTTATCTTTGTTTACCCCCCAATGAGGATTTGTTCTTTGATTCTTCCGGTCATTACAGACGATGCACTGACTTAGTCATAAAGAATTACTGAAGATTGGCATCCTGAAATTCATAAGGGGAATTTCTAATGATCTTGAACCGGGATTAAAATTTTCCAGGAGAATTCTTTCTATTTGTGGTTTATTTTTTCTGAATGAATTCCGGAACCCTTGTAATTTAAGATATCGGATTTCACAAACAGCCTGATAACAAATTCAAAACAGGGGATATATAGATTGCAAAGCGTACTTTTATTTAAAGGAATCATATTGTATTCAAACCATGTCTATTAAATACCTCATATTGATCCCAGGAATATTCCTGAGCTTGACATCGCTCCAGTCTCAAACCGGTGTTCACAAAAAAGCGCTACTCATCGGTGTGGGCAAATATCCGGTTGAAGGAGGATGGAATGGATTGAATTCAGCTAATGATCTCGGTCTTATTAAAGATGCATTGCAAAACCAGGGATTTACCCCAGAAAATATCTGTATCGTCGCTGATGAACAAGCTACAAAGGAAAACATCATCTCCGCAATAAAAGCGAAACTCATAAAAGAAGTCCAAAAAGGAGACATTGCATTTTTTCATTTTTCAGGACATGGTCAGCAGAAGGAAGACCTGGATGGAGATGAGACCGATGGTTACGATGAATGTTTAGTTCCTTTTGATTCTCCCAAAAAATATGTTGCCGGAGTTTATGAAGGAGAAAAACTCATCACCGATGACGAGCTTCGCAAAGTATTCGAAGAGTTGAGAAGACAACTTGGAAGTACCGGTCATCTCATCGTTTCATTGGATGCTTGTCATTCAGGAACAGGAACCAGAGGAGCTGCCGTGGGTAGAGGAACTACAGAAGTCATGGCAAGTCCAAGCTATAATCAAAAAAACATTCAAAAGAAAATCACCAAAGAAAATAATCAGATAAACAGTCCCGGTTCCTCCGCTTCATTGGCAAAAATGGTAGCCTTCTTCGGATCTGCACAAAACCAGATCAATTATGAAATGACCGATGACCAGGGTAAACAATTCGGATCTTTAAGTTATGCACTTTCCAAATTCCTGGTGCTCGCCAAGAAAGATGAATCCTATCGCGGTTTGTTTGATAAAATCAAAGTAGAGATGAGTGCAATTGCTCCATCTCAACAACCGCAGGCAGAGGGAGATCTCGACATCGAAGTACTCAATGGCAAAGCATTGGGTGCCGCTTTATACTACAAAGTAATCTCTGCTGCGGATGACGATAATATCATGATCAATGGCGGATTGCTTCAGGGGCTCAATGCCGGATCAGTAGTCGGATTTTTCAAACCGGAAACTCGTGATCTGGAAAACTCCATTCCTATTGTCAAAGGAAAAATTTCCAAGAGCATGAATACTTCTGCGGCCATCGCTCTGGATTCAACTGTTGCTTCTGAATTGCTGAAAGATAGTTGGGTTTATGTATTGGAACAAAACATGGGAGATATTAAGGTTCCTGTTAATTTAATCATCTCAGATCATGTTGTGCTGGATAAAGTACGTACAAAATTATTCAACTACTCATTCATCATCGATGATCCAAAAACTCCGAAGCTGATCATTGAAGAAAAGAAAAATTCAAATGGAAAGCCCGCGTTATACCTGACCACTCACGACAATTACATTATAGATAGTTTTCCAATCCTACCGGAAAATCACAATTATGTAAATAAACTCAGTAAAGCCGTCATCACCTATCTCAAAGGAGCATCCTTGCGAAAGATGGCTATGGAAAATGAAGATCTAAATCTCAGTTTTAAAATCATTCCGCATTCTTTAAATGCTGGTGTGACCAATGTGGATTCATTGATTCCACTTAAAGAAGATGCATCGGGAATCATGCAAACTAAAGTTGGAGAAACTTTTCAGGTGATTATTGAAAACAATGGAAATAAACCAGCGTATTTCAATCTGATCGATTTGCAACCGGACAACAAGTTTAACTTTTTACTTCCCGCTGAAGAACAGTCTCCGGAAGAAATGAAAGTGCTGCCCGGAATGAAAAGGCTTATGCCCAATCAATGGACTATTGGTGAACCGCTCGGAATTGAATTGATTAAACTCATTGCATCGAGCAAATCCTTAGACCTCAGATCTACTTATGGTACAAGAGGTGCCGGAGGAAAAAATCCATTTGAAAAATTATTCAACCAACTGGAAGACGTAGAATTTCTCGGCACACGCGGCAGCAAGCCCGTTCCAGTGGGCAACATGGATATCAATATTTATTCAGAATCTTTTATCATTGTGAAATAAAATTATTTTATGAAAACTCTTAGTGTATTCTTCTTTGTAATGGTGGCTTATGTTTTGCAGAGCCAGGATTTAAACATTTACTATGATGTGCACAACGACAGCATGTGGTATGTCAGAAAAGGTAAAGTGATTGATGAGCCCATCGTAAAAAAAGGGGATCAGGTTTATTTTCATCTGGTCGAATTCAACAATTACATTTACAAAGCAGAATTCAAAGCCACAAACAGTACGGCTCCTTTTGGGGCAACCCCAGCTCCGGGTAATAGTCTTGTAAAATCCTTACTCTCCGGATTGGTAGGTACTTTCGTGCCAGGTGCCGGATTGGGATTGCTCAGTACTCCATTGTTTGTACTCGGTGCAATTCCGGAAAATGCGGATGGCACAGGCAGAGGAGAACAGGAAGATCTGGAAGCTTTTCATGCGAAAGTAAAAGAACTGGAAGCTGCGAAAGATGAGATCAACAATCTGACTAAAGAACTTAACATGAGAAGAAAATCTCTGGAAGCACTCAATTCTACTTTTACATTTACCAATGAATTGTGCTGGAGCAAAAATGTGGCTCCTTCTCGGATCAAAGAATTATTAATTAAACATTGTACTGATATATTTTTGAAATCGGCCAATGAAAATCTCACATTAGATGAAATTGCCACACTCAATACTAAATTGGTAGAGATCCCTAAATTGGAAAAAGCATTAAAAGAAAAAATGCTAAGCTATGATTCGGGTTTGAAAGATCTCAAAAAACAACGGGAAAAATTGCAGCGCGTGGATCATGGCATTGATGCCTTATATCCTCTGATTAAAAAACTGGAAATGTCAGAAAATCAACTTGAAAATACTGCAAGCAATTTGGTATCAGAACTCGATAAACAATGTGCCGTAGATGATCAAATGAAAAAAACGGATTATACCAGCCAGATTCAGCAGTTTTATTTGAAGTATCATGAGATCAAAGAAAATTCATTTTCATTTACCCATCATGCCAGTGCAGAACAAAAATACCTGATCTATGAAATGGATCTGTATGCACTTGATAGTTTATCTGCGAATTCAGAGGAAAAAGCAAGCATTAAACACATCGAAGTTAAAGTAAAAACTTATGGCGGTACTCAGTTTGGATTGAGTGTAGGCTTGGTGGGTTCAAAATTTGCCGAAACCCCGCAAGGATATTTTATCCGCAACGATGAAATATTTGCAACAGATAAAGATCCTTATGTGCCTTTCATTTCTTCCATGTTTAATTTGAGTTATGATCTTGGAGCTTATATTTCACCCGCCGTTTCATTGGGAATAGGCATTCCATTATCCTCTGATGAAACTTCATCCAGTTTTGCTTTATTTGCAGGACCGGGAATGTACATCGGTAAAAAACAAGCGTTCATGGTTTCCACTGGAGCGATGTTTACCAAGACTGCAACTTTGGCAAAAGGATTTTTGGTTGGTGACAAAATCAATATCGGGGAAGGGGAAATCCCAACAGATAAAAAGTTTGCCCTAGGATATTTCATCAGCGTCACTTACAATCTCTCTGCAATGTAACGCACTAAAAGTTTTCAGCTCAACAATAGCCGAAGTTGGGCACTATAAATTAAACCTTCCATGGTTATCCTTATTTGGGTATTTTTATGGGAGGTTTTTTATTTTACGGAATTCCTGATGCGTGTGGCTGAGGTAGTTTATATAGAAAGGATTTTCGTAATGGTCCAATTATCCCGAAATTTCAAGAGATCTAATCATTATCACAACGGCACTATACCGCAAATTTTAGGACTATAATATAAATCTAAATGGTATAACTCTTCATTTGATTAAACCTTCCTGAAATGGTTTGAATTTCCTATTTTTGATTCATAAAAATTTCAATTTTGATCATTATGAAAAACTTTACGTTATTTCTCTTACTAAACTTTTTTACAGGACAGTCCGAAATTCTGACAAGTAATCCTCAAAAAATCTATTACTATTTTTGTGTATCCAGTACTACTAACGGTGATGTTTCTGTTTCAAAAAATATAATACTCTACACTGAGATTTATTCTTTTGCCGGGGACGAATCTCAGATAAAAGCGAAGACCATTGCCTGGAAAAAATATGTAAATCAAAATTGTAACAGCTTGAGTATATGTACTGCAAATTTAAACTACTATCCAAACATTGAACAAGCGCAACTCAATCTAAAAAAATTCATTAAACAATATCAAAACAATAAAAAGTTTGAACTCAGGAAAGTTGAATTCTAATTAACCATAATCGAACTCCGATTTCAATTGCCCAGTCCTGACCACTTATTTAGACAAACAATCTAATAGTCAATTAAATACAATTCTCAATTAGCCTTTCTGCCAATTTGAATAAGCAAGCATGATCCGGTTGGCATTTTATACCATGATCTTAAGACTTTTAGTAGATTTACAGTTGGACCAATCAAAGATTTTGCCAATGAAGATCAGGTTTTATTTTATTCTGTTCTTAATCAACACAAGTTTAAACGCTCAAGTCGTCAAACTGGATTCTTCCAATTTACCTATTTGTATCATTGACACTCGCGGTCAAACTATAAATAATGAACCGAAGATTCTTGTTCACATGAAGATCATCTACAATGGACCGGGCAAAATGAATCATGTCAAAGACAAAACATACAATTACAACAATTTCATAGCAATTGAAATCCGCGGAAACAGTTCACAGTTTTATCCACAGAAACAATACGGCCTCGAGTTGCGAGACAGCGTGACCGGAGCAGATCTCGATGCTTCTTTAATGGGTATGCCTGAAGAGGAAGATTGGGTTTTGTATGCACCTTACAACGATATCAGCATGTTGCGCAATGTACTCGCCTATAATTTGTGGAATGAAATGGGACACTGGGGTCCGCACACTCGTTTTTGCGAATTGATTTTAAATAATGAATATGTTGGCGTATACATCCTGATGGAATCCATCAAACGGGGTCCCACGCGCCTGGATATTTCAAAACTTAAACCAGAAGATACTACCGGGCTGGACGTAACCGGAGGTTATATTATGAAGATCGATAAAAAAAACAGTCCTTCCGATCTGAGTTTTACCTCTAAAGTAAAATCCACCAGCAACGAAAACATTGAATGGCTCTATCATTATCCGGATTCAAATGACATCG
>JBGAWX010000259.1:0-4902 GCA_044227375.1 Saprospiraceae bacterium | reverse complement strand
ATTACACATTTACGGTGACGAATAGCGGAAATGTTACCTTATCTAATATTGCGATAACAGATCCACTCATTACTGTAGTTGGAGGACCAATTACTTTAGCACCCGGAGCATCAAATAGTGTTTCGTTCACCGGAGTGTATACTCTGACGCAAGGGGATATTGATTCTGGAATAAAAATCAACACAGCAACAGTCCATGCAAAAGATCCACAGAATCTTGATGTTACAGATTGGGATGATGAGTCGACGAACATTCCAAAAATTGCTGCAGCAGATCTACAAAAATTTGGAACCTTAAATATGAATGTGATTGCTCCGAATGGAATAGCGAATGTCGGGGATCAAATCAATTACACATTTACGGTGACGAATACCGGAAATGTTACCCTGACAAACATTACAATTACAGATCCTAACATTACTGTAGTAGGAGGACCAATCACTTTAGCACCCGGAGCATCAAATGGTGTAGCGTTCACTGGAGTTTATACTTTGACCCAAGCAGATATTGATGTTGGATTAAAAAACAATACGGCAACGGTGCATGCAAAGGATCCACAGAATGTAGATGTAACGGATTGGGATGATGAGACGACGAACATTCCAAAGATTGCAACAATGGACCTGCAAAAATTTGGAACCTTAAATACGAATGTAGTTGCTCCGAATGGAATAGCAAATGTCGGAGATCAAGTCAATTATGCATTTACAGTAACGAATACCGGAAATGTTACTCTGTCGAACATTACGATAACGGATCCGATCATTACAGTGGTAGGAGGACCGATCACTTTAGCACCCGGAGCATCAAATGGTGTAGCGTATACAGGAGTGTATACTTTGACGCAAGCGGATATTGATGCCGGAATAAAAAACAACACGGCAACAGTACATGCAAAGGATCCACAGAATCTTGATGTTACGGATTGGGATGATGAGACGACGAACATACCAAAGTATGCAACAATAGACCTGCAAAAAGTAGGCAGCTTAAATACGAATGTTGTTGCACCAAATGGAATAGCGAATGTCGGAGATCAAATTAATTATACATTTACGATAACGAATACCGGAAATGTTACTCTGACGAACATTGCAATTACAGATCCGATCATTACAGTAATAGGAGGACCAATTAACTTAGCGCCCGGAGCATCAAATGGTATTGCGTTTACAGGAACTTACACGCTAACGCAAGCGGATATCGATGCTGGAATAAAAAACAACACGGCAACAGTCAATGCAAAGGATCCACAGAATCTGGATGTAACGGATTGGGATGATGAGACGACGAACATTCCTCAAGTTCCCAAAATAATGTTAGAAAAAACAGGAACCTGGAATGATCTCAATAACAGTGGTTACTCAGATGTTGGAGAAACCATCAATTATAAATTTAAAGTGTGCAATACCGGAAATGTTACTCTGACAAACATCAGCATTACTGACCCTTTGGTAATGGTTGCTGGTGGTCCGATTCCGAATTTGAATGTTGGTATTTGCAATAGTGTTGAATTTACTGGAATTTATGCAATTACTCAAGTGGATATTGATACCGGTCGTGTCATTAATGTTGCAACGGTAAAAGCAATTGATCCAAAAGGTAATTTAGTAGAAGATTGGAGTGATGATCCAACTGATCTTACAAATAATGATCCGGATAATGATGGAGATCCTGATGATGAGACAAAAACAGGTTTGCCACAAAATCCAAAACTTGGTGTCGCTAAAAAGTTGGTAAGTATCGTTGACAATAACAATGGAACATTTACGTCCAGTTTCGAGCTGACTTTAAAAAATAATGGAAACGTAACTCTGGGAGATCTTCAGCTTGTTGAAAATTTAACTTCTGAATTTGGTATTTATTCCAATTCAGCTTCATTAAATCCTGGAGAGTATGCTCCAAAAAATATTTCAATTGTACAAAACAGTTCAAACCAGGTTTTCCTGAATACAGGATTTAATGGTATGACAGATTTGAATCTTTTGAATGTTCCTCTTGGCGGTACTGTTAAAGTAGGAGAATATATTAAAGTGAGATTGGAAGTGTTTTTCCGGCCTCTGAAGTATGAATACTATAATCAAGCTATTGGTTTGGCAGATAAACCGAATCATGACAATCCAACTGGGTTTGCGGATTTCGATCCACAAGATGCTGCGGACTTTTCGGATAGCGGCAGCAATGCGAGTAACGATCCACTTACCGGAGGAACGAATCCCGGAGAGCCTGGAGATAAAGGAACCGTTGATGATCCAACATTCCTTCAACTTCCAGTTGGACAACTAAAGGGAATTGTTTGGGATGATCTCAATGGAAATGGAATACATGATATTAACGAACCGGGATTGCAAGGGGTTGAAGCAGTACTTTATAATTGCAATGGAGTATTTTTCAGAAAGGACACGACAGATCAATATGGTCAGTATATTTTTGATTTTCTTCAAACACCTATGGTGTATTTTGTCTTATTCAGAACTGGATCCTATGCTGGACAGTATGGATTCACAATTCAAAATGCAGGTAATGATGATAGTATTGACAGTGATGTGAACGGATCTGGATATGGTCCGTGCATTTCAATTGGTCTTTCAGAAAAGAAAGGTCATTATGATGCGGGATTAGTAAGGTATGCCAGTACCGGTGATATTGTTTGGATAGACAAAGATGCAAATGGAGTTCATGATCTTAATGAAATAGGATTAAAAGATGTCGATGTGGTAATTTATAACGCAATCACAAAAGTGCCGGTTAAAAGTGCAAAAACTAATGCGAATGGATATTACTTAATAAAAGAGTTATTACCCGGAGACTACTATTTGAAATTTGATTATCCAGTTAATGCAATTCAATCAACACCTAATGCAACTGTGGATTATGAAGATAGTGATGTGGATAACAGTAATGGTCCCGGAACCACAACAATTTTGCATTTAAGTCCCGGCGAGATTGACTTGAGTTGGGATGCAGGAGTATATAATTGCGCCTACATTTCAGGTGATGTGTGGAAAGATGATGACAAAGATGGGATCTACGATCCACAGGAAAAAGGGATCAATGGGTTGTATGTGTTTATCATTGATGCAGTCACTGGAAAAATTGTGGACAGCGTGCGAACAGACATCAAACCCTGGACACCTTCTGAGGATGGTTATTATAAATCGCATTGCCTTAAACCGGGTTCGTATTATGTGCTGTTTGAAAGGCCCGGCAATTTAGGAGCAAGTGCGCCATATCAGGGTAATAATCCGGATAAAGACTCCGATATCACTCATGAAAACGGCATCAACTCCACAAGAAAATTAGTATTGTATAGTGGAGAAAACATTACCAATATTGGTGCAGGTTTTCAAACAAAATCATTGGTTGGGGATAAAGTCTGGGTAGATAGTAATTATAATGGATTGCAAGATGATGGAGAAATTCCATTGGCCGAAGTTAAAGTATCTGCATACAATAGTAATGGAGTTGTTGTGAGTCAAAGTAAAACCACTGCAGATGGTAAATTTATGTTGGATGGTATGACGCAAGGGAGTTATTACGTCAAGTTTGAATTGCCAAATTCAAATTATTCATTTACGAAATCTCATGCCGGATCAGATGAAATAGATAGTGACGTTGACGGCACCTATGGAATGGGTTCCACTAAAATGTTCAGTATAGCACCGGGAGAAGTGATTCCTAATATTGATGCCGGTGTCGTTTCTCAGGCACTTGCTTTGGAGTGGTTGTCTTTTAGTGGATTGTATAATGGAGAATTTGTAGAGCTCAATTGGACAACCGGAGCAGAAGAAGAAAATGATCATTTTGAAGTTGAAAGGAAGTTTGAAAACGAAAAGTACTTTGTACAAATTGATCATGTTCCTGCACACCACAATCCAAATTTAACCAAACATGAATATCAGGCAGATGATTTCGCAGTAAAAAATCAGGGGACTTATTATTATCGATTAAAGCAAGTCGATAAAGATGGAAATTATTCATTTAGTAAGACAATATCAATTCGGGTTTCGAACGAGAGAGATGAAATGAATGTCTCAATCTATCCTAATCCGGTTAGTGATCTAATGAAGATAGAATTATGGTTAACAGAAGATACTGACCTTGAGCTAAAAGTACATGATAGTAATGGAAGAACAATTCTCGCTTCCTCAACCAGCGGCTTTAAAGCAAAGGGTAAATATTATGAGATAATCAATACCGCTGATTTGATATCAGGGCAATATGTCTTGGAAATCAAAACATCAAATGGGGTAATGCATAAACGATTTTCCGTATTAAAATAAGTTGGTCCATTATGGATCGAGAGGTCTGCAATACCAACAAGATAAAAGGGGTCTCAAATTTAGTTTAATAGTTATTATTTAGAAAACGAAAGGCCTGTTCCATTGGAGCGGGCTTTTTTATTTTTAACTGAGTTTTGAATTTGGGATGTTGAATATTAAAAAATTAGTGACTAAAAAATTCAATTTGTAATAATCGTATTGTTAAATACTTAAAAATTTAAATGCGATATGGATGGATTGATTAATAAATCCAAATTGTAACCCGATAGATTAAAAAATCTAAATGTGTAAGAACTTTAGGTATAAGTTTTTAAAATCTATATTAAGGATTTATAGATTTTGGTATAAAAATTGCTCGGTGTTAGCCGAAGACATTTATAATGAAAACTACACACAGGTCCCTCTCAGGACCTAACTATCTATTGAGCGATTTCACATTGCTTAATTTATCAGAGGCCGCATATCATCCGGTACTCTTGGAAATTCTCTACAAGTATTTTACAATTCGAATAAATCAAAGTGAATTCATTTTGGGCTTTCAGGTCGCGAGTTCACCGTTCCATACTTTAAATTTTCCAAATCAACTTATATTTTATTATCAAACTCTGACTCATAGAAT
>JBGAWX010000258.1:0-4916 GCA_044227375.1 Saprospiraceae bacterium | reverse complement strand
AAAAGTGCGGTTTTCGAGTGCTGAAATGCATCGAAATGCACGCAAATGCAGGGTGAAAAGCTTCTTTTTGGGTAAAAACGAAGGTGTCGTGCGGACTTAAAATCCTGTGGTCATTGCGACCGTGCGGGTTCGATTCCCGCCCCGGGTACTTTTACAGAGCGAGTGAGTAGATTGAGTGAACAGAAGCTGAAGTCTTCTGTTCACTCAATCTGTTTCTCAAACTTACACTCGTTGCTTTTTTCTTCAAACAGTAGCCATCAACAGATTTCAAACATCTTTTCTCTTTTAATTTAAAAACCACCACATGTGTGGTTGATCTGTCATTTTTTCATTCTGAGATTTGTAGGAAAAAGATGGATTTTAAAAAACTGATAGTATATCAAAAAGCGAAGGAGTTTAATCGAATTGTCAATGAAGATATCTTGGCATCACCGGCATTGGACAGAATCATGAAGGATCAGCTTCGTCGAGCTTCCATAAGCATTGTATTAAACATTGCAGAAGGTTGCAGTAGATTTGGTAAAGCAGACCGGCGTAATTTTTTTGTAATTGCTCGAGGATCCTGTTTTGAGTCAGTTGCTGCATTTGATCTGATTCCACCGAATTTGATTGATGAAAAAATACTGAAAATGGTGGTTTCTCTTGCTGAAGAGATTTCTAAAATGCTTTTTGTTCTGATTAAACAATTGCAAAATTGAATGGCATATTGTGACTTAAGTGTGATTGAAATTACCCCTCTCCCCCTCCCTCACATCCTCTGCATATACCAATTCAATTCCTTTTCCATTTTTTTGTAGTGTAAAAATGTAGTAATGTTTTTTTGGAGGCGGATGAAGGCGGTTTCGCTTTTGACTACGTAATCAAAGGCTTTGTGGTGCATACAGCTTACAGCGACTTCTATGCTGTCCTGAGAAGAAAGGATCACCACAGCGATATCTTCATTGATGGCTTTGATTTTGTCAAGTGTTTCAATGCCGTTCATTGCATCCTTTTCAATACCATTCAAATGGTAATCGAGGATAATCACATCAGGATTGCTGCCTAAGTTTTCGATGCACAGTTCTCCGGTTGCAAATGTCTCGACCTGGAAGTCGGGATGGTGCATGAATTCAATTTCAAGCGATTTTAATAATACAGCATCGTCATCAACAAGGAAAAGTTTTATTTTTTCGTCTGTCATTTTTCGGAGTTTTGTAATCTGGAGTATTCTTCTTCGAGTTCTTTGCAGGCCTGGGAACAGATATTCTCAATCTTGAATACCATCTCTGCGATATCTTCCGATTCTTTTTGCAAAGAGGCGTGTTCCTGAATTTTTTTAGCCATATTTTCAAAATCCACACTCATTCCCATGATTGAAAATGAAGGAATGATCTTATGCGCGCTTGAATAAAGTGAGTCCCAATCCTGAGAGTGCAGACTTTGCTTCATGGTCTGGATCAAAGGCGGAGTTTGTTTCAAATAAATAGAAATCATTTCCATCATCAGATTTCTGTCTGATTTGGTTCGGTCCATCAGGTAACCGAGATTCACACATTTGGTAAATTTTATTTCTTCCTTTTTGGAAATATTCGTTTGGTTTTTGGATTCAGCTTGATTTACATATTCAACAATCTTGCTATACAACAATCTTTCATCAACCGGCTTCGCGATATAATCATTCATGCCTACTGATTTACACTTAGCCAAATCAACTGTAGTTACATCCGCTGTAAGAGCAATAATCGGGATACTTAAATGGAGCGTGTTCCGGATGTATTCTGTAGCATCAAAGCCATTCATTTCCGGCATTTGTAAATCCATCAGGACAATATCATATGATTGGACTTTAAGTTTTTCTATTGCAATTTTTCCGTTGGCTGCGATATCGCGTTTAAATCCGAAATCATCAAGAAGCGTTTTCATCAGCAGTTGATTGAGTGCAATGTCTTCAACCACCAAAACGCTGATGTTATTTAAATCTTTATTTACTTCGATATTTTCAATTATATTTTCAACTTCTGAAGTTGTTTTTTGGAAAGTGAGAACAAAGCTGAAGGTTGATCCAACATCTATTTTACTTTTTACATTAATGACGCCTCCTTGTGATTCTACAAGTTTTTTAACGATAGCGAGACCAAGTCCGGTGCCTCCATATAAACGTGAAGTTACACTGGAAGCTTGTTGGAAATTTTCAAAAATTTTATCCAGTTTAATATTTGTGATTCCAATGCCTGTATCACTAATTGAGAATTCAATAGTTGCATTTTCGGCATCTTCAGAGAGCAGTCGAGTGCTCATTTTTATTGTTCCGCTGGAAGTAAATTTTACCGCATTACTGACCAGGTTTAATATGATCTGGTGTAACCTGGCCGGATCTCCAAGAAGAGTACGGGGGATTTTTGAGTCGTATTCCTTTATCAGACTTAAGTTTTTCTCCTGAATTTTTGTTTCGAAAAGATTTAGCATCGCGGATATCGATGTTTCCATTTTGAATGGCGTCTTTTCAAAAGTCATTTTTCCGGAATCCACTTTGGCCAGATCAAGAATATCATTAATCAAAACAATGAGTGAATCACCACTCATTTTGATGGCTGTCAGATATTCTTTTTGTTTAGCTGAAAGATCAGTCTTGAGTAGCACTTTTGTGAACCCAATGATCGCATTCATTGGAGTGCGGATTTCATGACTCATGTTGGATAAGAACTGTTGTTTAGCCTTCATAGCGTTTTCCGCGATTTGTGTCGCACTTTCCGCTTTGATCTTTGCATCTTCTGCATTCATTCTTGCCTGTTCAGCAAACTGCATCGATTGAGTCAATTCTTTTTCAATTCTTTTTTGTTCGGTGATAACTCTTGCGACCACAACAGCCCCAATGACAATCCCACGTTCGTCTTTATAAACCGAACCATTAAACAAAACATCGGTCAATCCTTTATCTTTCATGGTAAGTGGGAAATCTTCCACTGAACCATTTTCGAAAATATGCTGATACCCTTCCTTTGCTTTCTCCGGTTCAGTGAAATAATCATAAAAATCAGAACCAATCATTTTTACTCTCGATACCCCTGTGATTTTCACAGAGACATTGTTCATGTCTGTTATTTTGCCTAACGCATTAATTGTAAACAGGGGATCCCGATTGGCTTCGATCAGGCTCAATGAGTAACTGGATAATAATTTTTGAGCAGTTATATCTCGAGCTGCTATTACAATTCCGGCTACTTTTCCGGATATGTCTTTGTATATAGATCCATTGAAAAGAACATCTATTAATTGTCCGGATTTATTTCGAAGTGTTAGTTGAGAATCAACAACAAATCCTTTGGAAAATCCTTCCTTATATACTGCGCAGGCATTTATTGGATCAGTGAAATAGTCCAGGAAGTTTGAGCCATTTAATTCCTGCCGTGAAAACCCTGTTATTCTAATAGCGGCCTCGTTGATATCTGTAATTCTCCCGTTGTCATCTATAACCAAAAGCGGGTCTGGACTTGCTTCCAGTAAACTACTGGCGTATTGAGGCTCGTGTGTTCTGCTTCTTTCCATGTTAGTTTTAAGCCGGAATTGATGTCTCTTTACTGGGGATAGGAATATTTATAGATTTAACTCCGATTTCTTCTGCTTGCTCATTTCTTTTGTTTCTCATTTGTATAAAATGTGAGGGACTTAACCCTGTAATTTTTTTGAATTGATTTGATAAATGTGCGGTGCTACTGTAGTTTAGTTTAATCGCGATTTCGGAAATTTTTAATTCCTGATAAATCAGCATTTCTTTCGCACGCTCAATTTTTTGGGTGATGATGTATTTTTCAATTGTTATTCCCTGGATATCTGAAAAGTGTTGCGACAAAGTCGTATAATCCAAATTTAGTTGTTTGCTGAGGTAATCTGTAAAGGAAAATTTATTGTTTTCGTCAATTTTCCAGACCATTTCTAGTATGGAACTTTTTATTTTATTTGTTAGTTCTCCTTTTTTATCATCAATTAATTCAAGTCCGGAGTTCTGCAATCCCAGCTTAAGTTGCTGACGTTGGGATGGACTGAGTTCCTCCATGATTTCAATTTCGCCCAAATCAACTATGATGAAATGTAAGCCAAGAGCTTTCAGTTCAGCTTTCACTGCCAGTTTGCAGCGGTTGCTAAGCATGTATTTGATGTATAATTTCAGAGGGGTCGAACTTAGGACTCAGTTTGTACAAAGATGAGGCATAAGCCTCCCTAGAATGTTACACAACTCCGATGAATTGTTACACAATTCACGTATTTCGGCTTCGTTCTCCCTTGTATTTGTTTACATTCAAGCTATGTGAACGCAAATGGGAATATTGGGATGTGAAATTGTACTTCACAATAGGGTAGTATTGAATCATTGCTTTTTAATCCTGAGAGGTGCGGATCCATTCATTTAAAATCCTAAATGAAAATTGTTCTTTAGGATCATTTATTAAAGTTTGACCTATTAATAGTAGAATAAAAGTGTAAAGTGCATTCAGGTAAGATAAAATGATGACGTTGAATGTGCCTTCAAGCTTATGGACAAAGCAATTCAATAATATATTTGGATTCGGAAGAAAAATTACAATTTGATAAATTTTCCACTCATTATGTTATTTTTCATTCTGATGGAATAAAAGTAAATTCCTTTGTTCAGAGAACTAAGATCAATAGGGTAATAATGGAGTCCGTTAAGTCCTTTTATTTGTATTTCCGGCTTAACTTTATTTCCTAATGCATCAAAAATATTCAAAAGGATTTCTGCATTCTCATTTAAGTGAATTTCTAAAACTGAGTTTTCAGAAATCGGATTTGGAAATACAATTGACGAATTGTTATCACTCGCAGTAATATTGTTTGTTCCTACCGGTACCTGCACCTGCGCAAAGACTATTTCATTTGGCCTTTTGATGGGATGGCAAATAAAATTGCTTACAACGCTT
>JBGAWX010000257.1:0-4919 GCA_044227375.1 Saprospiraceae bacterium | reverse complement strand
TACCTGGCTTGATCAACAAAAGCATTAGGATTTGAAGGGGAATCCTTATAGTAACTCAGAATCTCCATCTTCACATATTTGTTGTTTGCAGTCTTGATCACAAATACTTTTCCGGGTTTCGGCGTAAGGATCATTGCCGCCGGATCATAGTTGTACCAGGATTTTCCAATTGCCAATTCTGCTGCCGAAACATCTTGTTTGAAAATGCTGTCATTCGGCACTTCCTTTAATTCAGAAAATAAACCATTGTAAACAAAAGCAGCTGCAGTACCAGGACCACTAATCCCACTATTCACAATAATGGTACTGGACTTAAAGGCAATATCCCATTTACCTGTTGCACTATCTGAAGTCGGAACAAGAGTCGTGTCTGAAAATCTAAAGAAGGTAAACAAATTCTTATATCCAATTGGTGCGCCGGTATTTGGATCATAACCTGTGGCAGGATCTGCCGGTAAATTTGCATAATTTACTTTTCGGATTCCACCAATAGAAGCAGGATCATCAATGACGGTAAATGTCGCTGAACAGGTTACCGTTGGTCCACAACTGCTTGTTGCAGTAAAAATCACCGTGGTACTTCCACCAAATGCATTTGGTGCATTTGTGTGATCGTTTGTCACCAAAGCGTTACAGCCCCCGGATATTTTTACACCGGCCAACCATCGTTCAAATTTGCTATCAATGCTGTCTTGCAATTGAAAAGCTGCTTCTGAAACATTTCCAGGGCAGGTTAATACAAGTTCCGGATTGTCTTCATCGGTACAGGAAGATACACTTATAATCAATCCAAAGATCATTAGACAATTCAATAATTTCATAATCTAGTTTTTAAAAAGTTTATAATTCACATTTATAAAAAGTACTCTTCCCTGTAAATTTGGAATGCTTGCGGGATCCTTGTAATCCAAAGCATTTTCTAATCCCAATTGAATGGACAGTGTTTTGAATAATGTTTTTGCAACAGAAGCATTACACAAAAAGTATCCATCGACAAATGAATCGTATCGATCCAAAATCGAATTCCCATTGACATCAGAAGATGGCCTGATCGTTCCTTGTACGCTTCCAGCCGTTGCAGAGATTCCGAATTTACTTTTGTAGATCACCCGAAGGCTTGCGTTCCATTGATGTTTATCATTCTCATAAAATAATTTCAAAGATTCAGTATGCCTGGACCGATTGTATAATCCGAAATAATCATTCTTTATAATTCGATAGGATTCCTTCGTTACCGGATCTCTACCAAAAACCAAACCTGCATCGATGTTATCCAAAATCTCTTTGTCTTTTGCATACAAGAGTTGAGAAGAAAGCTCCAATTGAAATCCTTTTAGCAAAGCATGACTTATGCCAAACTCAAATCCTTGCGTAAATGCTTTTTTAATATTGGCATAAGAATAAATCGTTTTAAGGTCTGTAGTCAAAGCGATTGCCTGTGATTCAATCAATCCATCCAGATCATTTCTAAAAAAATTGAAATCAATATGGCAGCCCTCCTTATAGTGATATTGAAATCCGGCATTAATCGCAAATGATTTTTCGGCAGATAATTTTCCGATGGAATTGACATCGTATAAAAGTTGCAGGATTTCTCCCTTCTTTGTCAATTCATCGATTTGAGCTTTCAATTCGCTGGTACCAAAAACGGAATAACCTGCAGCCGCATTTCGGAAATTTAAATACAAATAGCGGAAATCAGGGGATTTGAAACCCGTTCCAACAGAAGTTTTAAATTTCAATTTATCATTCCATGAATACTGTACAGCCAACTTTGGACTCCATTGCGAACCATAAATCGTGTTGTCATCATAGCGCAGTCCGCTGACAATTTCCCATTTTTTGTTTAATGACCATTCATGTTGAGCAAAGATGTATTTGGTATTTTGATTTCGTTTTTGTGCGTCGGCATACCTTGATGTTTCAACAGATTCCAAAGCGACTCCTAATCCTGCGGTCCATTTTTGATTTTTTGAATAATAGCAACTCGTTTGAATTTCAGGTCTTATAAAAGTCTGCTGAAACGTATCTGTATAATAGGTTTCACCGGTCTCATTTTTTATCAATCGCGTATCGGTATGATACAAACTTCCATAAACCGAAGTGCTGACATAAACTTTTTCCCCGAGTTTGATTTTGTAATGAGGATTCAAACTAAAATCGCGTATTGTACTGGTCCCACTTACTTTGATAGAATCCTGACCGGAAACTACCTGATACAGATTATCCTGAAATTCATAAAATGCTTTTCCGCTCAATTGCAAAATATGTTTTTCACTACATTCATATTTCGATTTGAATTGTAAAGTCGTATTGTTGTAAGGCGATACCGTTTGTCCAAAAATATCCGGGAATAAATCAAATCCATTGGTGCGGAAGTGATTTCCAAACATCGAAAGGCTCAGTTTGCTTTTAATATAATTTGCTTCTAAAGATGCATCCATTGTTTGATGACTGGCATACTTCAATCCCAATTGCAGCTTATTGTACTCAGGAGATTTGGTAATGATATTTACGACTCCTCCTAGTGCTTCAGATCCATATAAACTGGAACTTGGACCTTTTACAATTTCTATTTTTCGGATGTTGGCTAACGTGACGCGGTTTAATTCCAGATTTCCAGTCATCCTACCAATTAATGGTTCACCATCAATGAGGATCATGGTGTAATCCGGATTGAGACCCTGCATTTGCAGTCCATTGCCAAATCCATTGACCTGCGGTACCACGGTCAATCCATTTTGTTCCGCCAAAATGTCCTGCAATCGACTGGTTCCGGTTATCGCAATTTCTTTAGATTTAACCACGGTCACCGGCATGGGCAGACTGGCCAGGCTGCGCTGTGTTTTAGTCGCCGTGATGATCACTTCATCCAAATGGATGGAGTCCTTTTGGGCTTGCAAAACAGGATACCATACCATCAAAACTAAAAGAGCCAGAATTCTCATGAAGACTGCAAAAATGAACGTGGCAAATTGATTAAAATAACCCATTCAGGATATAAACTAACCAGTTCAGACATTTTGAACGATTTTATAAAGCTCCCAATACCCTCAATGTTCAAGAGCCTTCGTAATTTTGAAGCTGTTTAAGACTTATTAACGATTCAGATGCCCGAAATAAAAAATACCCAAAAGAGTAAACCACAGATTTGCTTTGAAGACAGTGAGGTTTTGCTCGAGATTTTTGATTTTAAAAAGCTGGATTCCGGTGAATCGTTACTTTTGGTGAAATCAAAAGTTCATTTTTTGTTTTGTTTGGAAGCTCCTGTCAATTTTCAATTCAATCCGGCTTATAGCAGGATGCTAAAAAAAGATAAAGCCTTTATCATACACAACCCGGATACAGATCTCAATGCAAAACTGGATTCAACTGAAAAAGGCATACTCATCCGGCTAAGTTTGAAATTACAGAAATTGCACCAGTTGTTTGTTCCTGAAGCACATTCTGCACCGATATTTAATCCGGCAAATACCCAAATGAAATCATATGACGAAATTGATATTCAACCAGAGTTGCTTTTGGTGTTGAATAATCTGCTTCAAAAATCACAGCAAACATTTTCCAACACTTTATTTTTTCAGGCTAAAATTCTGGAAATCTTTAGCTTGATATATTCAGAGAAACCTCAAGAAACCAATCACTGTCCATTTTTAAAAAATGAAGCAACTGTTCGCAAGATTAAAGAAGCCAAAGAAATTTTAATTAGTCAATATAAAAAACCACCTACCATTCCAGAGCTTGCCCGTGCAGTTCAGTTAAATGAATTGCAATTGAAAGTTGGTTTCAAAGAAATTTACGGCTCGGGTCCCTATCATTTTTTGATGGAACATAAACTCGAAATTGCAAAACAACTTTTATTGAGTGGTGAACATCTAGTACAGGAAGTTGCATTTCAGATCGGATATAGCAATACGAGCCATTTTATTGAAGCATTTCGAAAACAATTTGGGGTGACGCCAAAAAAACTTATAACAAAGTGAATTAGCAGCCCTAAGTGGTTTACAGCGGCCAGCATTCATAAAATGAAGTGTATGTAGCTTGACTTGAAACACTGACAATAAATATTAAGCAAGTCCAAATTTATTAATTGCCAATCATATTCGTACATTAGCATAAATATCTATTCTATGTCAAGTATTAAAGAAAAGATTATCAAAGGGATACAAAATATCGATAATGAAGAATTGCTTGAAGAAGTATATACCTTGTTACAAGATATCCAGGAAACTAAACGGATTGTCTATCTGAATCCAGAACAAAAAGCTTTAATAGAAGAAGCTAGAATTGATTATAGTAAAGGTCGCTATTATACAACCGATCAGGCATTTAAAGATTTGTTGGATGACTAAACCTATTGTATGGTCCGAAAGGGCCAGACATGATCTCAAGAATACTAGGGAGTTTTTTGATAACAGAAATAAATCCCAGGATTATAGTAAAAAACTTTTAAAAACAATTCGAGACAGTTCAAAACTGATACAAAAATTCCCTCATTTATCCATATCAACAGACTACAATAATGTAAGAGGATTTATGATTCTTGAATATATTATTTTCTATGAAATCTTAGAAAATCATATTCTCATACTATTAGTTTGGGATTGTCGACGCGATCCTGAGCAAATTCATAAGGCGTTAAAAAGTTGAATTGTCTGATTCATTTCAAGGTGAATATGATCATTTAAAAATCTTTCAAAATAAGAGAATTAGAATGTCCGAATGACTTAAAAAATTAACAAATAAAATGCGTTCTGAATATTTATCATCTACACTCCGGAGTTTTTAAACCAATAAACTACTTTTATCTCCATGAAAGCCTTTTTCAAAAAACTCATCCTTGGAAAACACCAGTTGCATCCGCACACCGAAACGAAATTTACAGACCGCCGTAAGCGAAACGTCAAAGCCATTTGGGA
>JBGAWX010000256.1:0-4921 GCA_044227375.1 Saprospiraceae bacterium | reverse complement strand
ATAATATGGTGTAATTCCAACCTTTTTGTGCAACCAGAGGCTTCACCTTATTTAATGCCTGAGCATCATCTATAGTTACAGCAACCAGTTCCACTCCAAGTTTTTTCCATTCAGGATAAAGTTGATGTATGGCATCGAGCTCTTTTTTACAAGGGGAGCACCAGGTTGCCCAAAAACTGATTACTGTTAATTTGTGATTCGCAAAGGTCGAATTCAAATTAATAGATTCACCATTCAGTGATTTTAAATTGGCTTTCGGAAATTTTTTGTCTACAATGGTAAATGAAAGTAAAGTGACACTCACCAGCAATAAAAGAAAGTATATTGATTTCATTAAAAGTTAATTTGAATTGACCCGACAAAATTCTCTAAAAAAAGCTGTTACTTTAGCCCATTATAAATTCTTAACGAATGATTAACCACAGGACCAGCCTCTCACTTTCAATATGCTTTCTGTTGATTTTCACAAATTTACATAGCCAGGAATCCCTAATACTCGGGGGTGGATTTCAGACGAATGCCAATCTATTTATTAGAGACAGCTTACGAGGAGCATATAATACTCCCCAATATGACCACCAGCTCTTCGGTGCAGAAACCTGGCTGGATCTCAATGCATCTTATCAGGGCTTTAGTGGAGGGATCAGATTCGATGCCTTCAACAATTCCAATTTATTAAATCCGGTCAGTTCTTATACAGCTTATGGAATTGGAAGATGGTATCTGCAAAAAGAAACGGATCATTTCGAAGTGCAGGTTGGCTATCTCTATGATCAGATCGGTTACGGAATCATTTATCGTGCTTATGAAGAAAGAGCTCAACTCATCGACAATGCATTGATTGGAGTTTCAGGTAAATATTTTATTTCAGACAATTGGTCCGTAAAAGCTTTCGCAGGCAAACAAAGAAATCTCTTTGAATCCTATAATGCCATATTAAAAGGTATATCTGTTTCCGGTTTTTATAAACCAGCCAATTCACAAAAGTTCAGCATTGCACCCGGAATAGGATTTGTCAATCGTACTTTAGGGGATGAAGTCGTAACACAGCTTGCAACAATCCTCGGAGGATATCAATCCGAAGATCAATTCAAACCGTATTACAACAGCAATGCCGTCACGATATTTACTAACGTGAATTATGAACCCTTCAGTTGGTATATTGAAACGGCTTTCAAACCCAAAGACATATTTTATGATCCCAATGCAACTAAAGCCTTACCAAAAGGGCAGAAAACTGTTGGCAAACTGGTTTCAGAAAGTGGAAGCGTAATTTACAGCAGTTTGTCTTATGCAAAAAATAAATTGGGCATCACTGCAGAAGTGAAGCGTACCGAAAACTTCAGCTACAGATCGGAACCTTTACTTTCTCAAAACAAAGGATTGATCAATTATCTGCCGCCTATGGCTAAAATCAACACGTTTCGATTGACAAGCCTTTATTATCCAGCTACCCAATTCCTTGATGAAATGGCCATGCAGTTTGATGTGAAATACGGAATCGGGGATCATTGGAATTTGTCGTTAAATTATTCAAGTATTCGTGATAAGAAATTTGACAGAGAATTTTATAATGAATTCTACGGTGAAGTCATTTACAAAAATGAAGAACGCTATCAGTTAACTGCAGGACTTCAATTGCAGACTTACGACATCGAATTGTATTATGGTAAAGTCGGAGAAGCCGATGTCAAAGCAACCACTCCGTTCGCAGAGTTTTTATACAAATTCAATCACACCACTTCAATTCGAATTGAAGCTCAGTACATGGACAACAAAGAAGACAAAGGATCATGGATTTACGGATTGGTTGAATTTGGCATTGCTCCCAATTGGCTTTTTGAAATTTCAGATATGTACAATACCAAACCAACACATGGAGTAGAAGCATTGCATTATCCAACTTTTGGATTTGCATTTACCCGTGGTGCAAACCGATTTGGTCTGCGTTATGTCAAACAAATTGAAGGCATTATATGCTCTGGCGGTATTTGCAGATTGGAACCTGCATTTAGTGGTTTGAGAGCAAGCATTACCAGCACATTTTAAAAATATCAAGTATGAAATCAATTACAAAAAATAGTTCTCTTCTATTCATCTCTATTCTGACTCTCGCATTTTCATCTTGTTCGGATTGGGAGCAGATGGTCAATATTCCAAATACCAGAATTACGGATTCAAAACGAGTCGTCATCATTGAAGAGTTTACCGGAACTTCTTGTGTAAATTGTCCTGCAGGTCTTGCACAATCTGAATTTCTGCTCGACATCTATCCTGATAATGTAATTCTCATTGGAGTACATTCTAAATTTTTAGCAGCACCCGTATCCGCCGGACAAACTGATCTGCGTACAAAAGATGCACAGGACATAGAAGACTTTTTAGGAAGCTGGATTGCAAAACCGGAAGCCGCATTCAACCGTCTGTTGGATAGTACCAATCTGACGTATCGTTATGGACCACCGGATATCTGGCAACCTATACTCGAAGCTGAATTGAAAAAAGAACCGAAAGTCGAACTCAATATCAGTACGTACTTTGAAGATTCAACACGTCAGCTCAATGTGACCTTGGATGTCACTGGCCTTGAAGCAATCAATGAACCTGTTCACCTTCATTGCGGAATCACTGAATCAAATATCATTGCAGATCAAAAAAACAATTTTGACATTCTCTTTGGCTTTGTACATAAACATGTTTTGAGAAAAATGCTAACGCCAATTCCAGGTGAAAAATTTGCAGACACATTTGGCGTGGGAGATACATTTCATAAAGTGTACAACTTCACCATCCCAAAAGATTCTGTAGTTTGGATACCCGAAAACTGTAGGGTATTTGCTTATGTATCTCTTGATGAAAATAAAAAGTACATCTTGCAAGCGGCGGAATCTTTAGTTAAATAAAAATGAACACTAGCCTTTAGTATTTAATAAGCAATCGGAACTTTGCTTTAATTTATGTTCAGGCTTGATTTAAACGCCGGATCTAAAACTTCTCCAAGATCCTGAGCTTTCAATGCGCATTTTACTGCTTCATCTTTTTGACCTAAGGCCTGCAAGGACATCGCCTTTAATAGCCAGTATTGTGATTTAACGGAGTCCAATTTAATGGCTTTGCTGAAATCATCGACTGCATTTTGATATTGTTTCAACTGATAATAAGTCATTCCCCTTCCAAATCGTATGTCGTGACTACTAGGCTCAAGCTTGAGATACCTGGTATAATCAAGAATGGCCTTTTCATAATTTCCCATAAAATTGTGAAGGATTCCAAAATTTCTATAGGTCTCTGCAAATGAAGAATCCAAAGCAATGGCCCGGTTAAAATCTGCTTCCGCTTTCGCATATTCTTTCATTCGGGTATAAAGGATTCCCCGGTTCACCAAGGCTTTAATATAACCCGGATCATATTTCAGCGTGTTATTAAAACTGTTTAATGCCAATGCATCGTTGATCTCTTCTTTGAAATAATAAGCGCCAATGTTATAATGAGCAATCGCACACTTCGGATACTTTTTTGCTGTGTCGGTCCAAAGTGTTTTATTTGATTTCCAAATTTTAGCTCTTGAGTATGACGTGACTGCAAACGCAATGAGCATAATGATCAAAGTTCCTACAACTATATATCTGGCAGATGTTGAGGTCGTCTTTTTTTCGAGGTACTCTGACAACCACATCGCGATGATAAAAAACAAACCAAGATATGGCAGGTAGGTATACCGCTCTGAAGTTACGGTCATTCCGACCGTAATGAACTGCAGTACCAAAACTATATTCACCATAAAAAACAACATGCCGAAGACGATCCATTTGTTGTTTCTAAAATATTTTACAAACAGGAATGCGAAAGCAACAACCAAAACGGGTGAAATCAGGAATATCATCGGAAATTGTCCGTCCGTCCTGGCAGGAAACGGATGGAATACTGAAAGATTAATTGGTATTATGAGTTTATAAAGATAAAACAGGAATGCGTATGATGACAGCAGGAATCGTTCCACTATGCTAAACTGTTCCAGAGTATTCACTGCAGTATCCTGTGCTTTAATAGTAATCAATCCGATGATCACTGAACCAATAAAGTAAGGAATTTTTTCTGCCGCCAAAGACAACTTAAATGTTCTTCCAAGGAAATAATCTATGACCAACAAGGTCAGAGGAAAGCTCACTGCTGCTGGTTTGGATAGTAATGAACATACAAAAAATATCAAGCATAAGGAATACCACCAATACTTTCTTGCCCCAGAGCTCTCGTGAAATTTTATATATACGATCAGACCCAACAGATAAAAAAAGGCAAACAAAACATCCTTGAATTCCGATATCCACGCAACGGATTCAACATGCAACGGATGAATTCCAAAAAGCAAAGCAACTGCGGCAGCAACTAAAACCCTTTTATTACTCAACAGATAAATAAACCAAAAAACAAGCACCACATTGAGCAGATGAATAATCCAATTCACTTTATGATAAAACTCGGGATTCAGCTTGGCATGATGATATTCCATAGAAAATCCGATCATGGTAAGCGGATGATAGTTTCCTACAAAATAGTTTTGTCCGAAATAGAATTTTATGGCTTCAGGTAATTTTTTGGAAAGCGTTTCATTTCTGACAATGTATTCAAAATCATCCCAGGCAAAACGATTGGTGAGTACCGGACTGAGTGCAATGGCGGTTATAAGTACTACTCCTAATAATGCAAGAATAAATATTTTTTTACCCTCCACGATTTTAATTCATTTCAGAATTGACTAAAGTATATTTGAAATAATTAAAGATTAATGATTACTCTTCAAAATAAGATTCCTTTCAATTACAATTAACTTCAGTCAATTGTAAAAACCGCTGCCATCACACCTATCCATTCAATCATTGCGCTTGCTAAAATAAAATCATTAAATTTATCCTCCCCTATA
>JBGAWX010000255.1:0-4969 GCA_044227375.1 Saprospiraceae bacterium | reverse complement strand
ATGTCGATCAGGGCGGAGGAAAACGAAAAGGGGCGTTCGCAATTTATCTCGAACCCTGGCATGCCGACATCGAAGATTTTCTTGAATTGAAAAAGAATCATGGTAAGGAAGAAATGCGTGCACGCGATTTGTTTTTTGCTCTATGGATTCCGGATCTCTTTATGAAACGTGTGCTTGAAGACCAGGAATGGTCTCTCTTCTGTCCCAATGAAGCTCCCGGTTTATATGATTCTTATGGTGAAAAATTTGAATCTCTCTATCATCAATACGAAGCGGAAGGTAAAGCCAGGAAAACCGTCAGAGCACAAGAACTGTGGTTTCAAATTTGTCAGAGTCAAATAGAAACGGGTACTCCTTATTTACTGTATAAAGATGCTTGCAATGAAAAATCAAATCAGAAGAATCTCGGCACAATCCGTTCTTCTAATTTATGTACAGAAATATTAGAATATACATCTCCTGAAGAAGTCGCTGTTTGCAATCTGGCATCAATCTCTCTTCCAAAATTTGTTGAGAATAAAAAATTCAACTTCAAAAAACTTGCTGATGTCACCAGGGTCATCACCAGAAATCTCAACAGGATCATTGACATCAATTACTATCCGATACAAGAAGCAAAAACATCCAATTTCAGACACCGTCCGATAGGTATTGGTGTGCAGGGATTGGCTGACGCATTTATACTCATGCGCATGCCTTTTGACAGCGCAGAAGCAAAACAATTGAATATCGAAATCTTTGAAACGATTTATTACGCTGCTCTGAGTGAAAGTTGCGAACTCGCAAAAATTCATGGCAGTTATGAAAGCTTCAAAGGCTCTCCAACAAGTAAAGGAATATTCCAATTTGACATGTGGGGAGTAGAACCTGACACGAAACGTTGGGATTGGGATCAACTCAAAGCAGATGTTGTCAAACATGGTTTGAGAAACAGTTTATTGTTGGCACCAATGCCAACAGCCAGCACTTCCCAAATTCTAGGAAATAATGAATGCTTCGAACCCTATACTTCAAACTTTTATACCAGACGAACCCTATCCGGTGAATATATCGTCATCAACAAACATTTGCTTGAAGATCTGGTGCGGTTAGGTCTGTGGAATCAGGATATGAAAGAGATGTTGATGTTACACAACGGTTCCATTCAAAGTATTCCAGGAATTCCTCAGGATCTGAAAAACCTTTACAAAACAGTTTGGGAAATCAGTCAAAAAGCCATTATCGATATGGCTGCAGACCGGGGCGCCTTCATCTGCCAGAGTCAAAGTTTAAATCTGTTTCTGGATGGCGCAACTGTAAATAAGCTTGGATCAATGCATTTCTATGCCTGGAAGAAAGGATTAAAAACAGGAATGTATTACCTGAGAACTAAATCTGCCGTGGATCCTATCAAATTTACTTTAAGTGAAAAGCATCAGCGGAAATTTATTGATCATGTTCAAATTTCTGAAAGTGAAACTGTGAGCATTATTGAAACTTCTACAAAACAGGAAATGAATCCGAGTGAATTGCAGGAAATGTTCGCCGCTACCGAAACTCAAACCGTCATTACTGAAGGTCAGAGTTGTTCAATGGAAGATGGTTGTGTATTTTGCCAGGGATAGAAGATTCGTTTAATAAGTCTATTGTAAATCATTAAACCTTTCAACCCGGACTTAGTCCAAGTTCAAATTAGTCATTTCGATCAATCGAATCGGATCGAATTTGATTTGAATTAATAAAAAAAGACTAACTTTCCACATGTTTGATTTTTCCTTATCAAATATCAATACAGATCAGCCGTCACCGCTTTCCATTGTTTATGCCCTATTATTGAGTTTTATCTTGTCCTCAATCATTTCATTTACTTATGAAAAAACAACAGGACACAACCAATCCCCTGGTCATTTTATACAATCCATGATCCTTGGATCAATAATAGCTGCGATAGTAGCCCAGGCAATAGGGGATAGCATCGGCAAAGGATTGGGCATGCTTGGTATATTGGCCATGATCCGGTTTCGCACCAATCTGAATCAACCGAGGAATATGATTTTCATATTTGCTGCGCTTGCAGTGGGAATTGCCTGTGGTGTATTTGCATTCAATATTGCACTGTATGGTACTTTTCTTTTCTGCCTGATTGCTTTTTTAATGGATTATTCACCATTGAGTATCTATCCCAAGAAAATGCAATCGATACGGGTTACTTTTTCAACAAACGAGCGTATTAACGAAAATAAAATTATTGAATGCTTCAATCAATTGGACATCCAGTCTGAATTAATACGTATTGAACTCGATTCAATCACAGGAAAGTCAGAAAAGGAATACGTTTGGCAATTAAAATCGAAAAAAGCATTTGATGAACAAAAACTATTGGAACTTATCTCCACTGTGGAACATGTAAAATCCTTAAGATTTAATATGCGATCCGAAGAAGAGAGTCTTTAAGCATCAAATTTGAAATGGTATAAATAATCAGAATGAATAAAGTACTTTTTGGATTATTGTGTTTAACTCAGTTTTCCGTTCTATCCCAAAAACTTCCAAAAGAAATGAGTTTGTCCAATGACACCAGACGAATTGTTTCAGGATCAACACCCGTGGAAGGATTTTACAATCCATTAAAATTGAAGACCGTCGAATTTATATTTGATCAACCGGATTATTGGACCCAATTGACAAATAATTACCAGTCCAAAAAAGACATACCTGCTACTCTAATCTATGATGGAGTAAGTTATCCTAATGTTGGGATTCGATTTAAAGGGCAAACCTCTTATCAACGGGTGACTTCACAAAAGAAATCGTTTAATGTAACCATGGATTTTATGGATCCAAATCAGGATTTAAAAGGATATCAGACATTGAATTTTAATAACTCCTTTGAAGACAATAGTTATATCCGTGAAGTACTTTATGAAAACATTACACGTCCTTATTTCCCATCCTTAAAAGCAAATTTTATTCATCTCTTTATCAACGGCCAGGACTGGGGTCTTTATCCAAACATTCAGGCTCTCGATGGCGAGTATGTCAAAGATTGGTTTCTAAGCAATGAGGGAAGCCGCTGGAGATGCGAACGTCAAGCTGGAACAGGAGGGCCTGGTGGTGGTGGATTTGGAGCAGGCACTTCAACGTTAAATTACCTTGGAGATGATACGACGGCATACAAACCTAATTACAATTTAAAACATACCACTGTAGAAAATCCATGGAGCGATCTTGCCAGAGTCACCAAAGTATTAAACACCATTCCATTAAATCAACTAGAAGACACACTAAATAAAGTCTTAGACATTGACAGAGCGTTGTGGTTTCTTGCGAAGGAAATTTTATTCGGAGATGATGACAGCTATGTAAATAAAGGCGGTATGGATTATTATGCAATCTATCAAAAGGATGTCGAACGATTAATCCCTCTTGAATACGATGCGAATTCCGTTATGTATCCTCAAACGGCTACGTGGTCCATATTTTTAAAAGCAACAGACATTAAGTTTCCCTTGTGCAACAGATTGTTTGCAGTGCCCGAATTGCGTCAGAGATATCTTGCTCATTTCAGAACCTTATTCAACAATACTCTGGATAGTACGTACTTCAAAACTCAAATAAATAATTACTATTCCTTAATTGACTCGGTAGTCAGTACAGATCCAAAAAAATTAATGACCTACACTGCATTTCAGACCGAAAAAAATGCACTGTTCAATTGGATGCGTAACCGAAGAACTTCTGTACTGAACAATAGCGAATTTAAACAAGCTGGAAATCAAATATCTGATGTGGTCTTTTCAGTCGATGGCAATGCATTCAAAACACCAAATGAAATGCAATCTGTTCTAGTCACTGCAACAATTCAAGGCGGAGCAGGAGTCAAAGGTGCAACACTCTATTATTCTCAGGGTTTTGACGGATATTTTAATAAAGTAAGCATGTATGATGATGGCAACCATTCTGATGGTTTAGCAAATGATGGAATATTCGCTGCAAGCATTCCTCCATTCCCAAATGGAGTATTTGTCAGATATTATATTGAATCTATTGCAAACAATACCGCCAGAACCGTAAGCTATATGCCTGAAGGAGCAGAACATGATGTTTATATTTATCAGGTGAATCTGATCAACTCGGCAAGCGATGAAATTGTTATCAATGAATTCATGGCAACAAATACAAATACAGTTGCAGATCAGGATGGTGAATTTGATGATTTGATTGAATTTTACAATAAATCGATCTACAATATTGATGTCAGTGATTGGATTTTAACGGATAATGCTTCCAATCTCGATAAATATAGAATTCCTGCAGGCACTATCATGCCTCCAGACAGTTATCTGATCATCTGGGCTGATGAAGATGGAAAGCAAACCGGCTTTCATTCTAATTTTAAACTCTCTTCATCAGGTGAAGAAGTTTTTCTTTTGGATGCAACAGGCCAACAAGTTGACAAAGTCAGTTTCGGACAACAGGTAACGGATAAATCCTACGCAAGAAGTCCAAATGGTTCCGGTGACTTTATCATCAAGGAAGCCACTTTTAATAAAAATAATGATGGAACAACTTCCACTTTCAATGCCCTAAAAAATGTATTTGATCTTTATCCGAATCCTGCATCTCAATGGCTCATCATTCAAACCGAAAATTCGAATCCGTTAGAATACTGCATTGTTGACGCATTTGGAAAGACCGTTATGAATGGAATTTTTTCTAAAACTATTACACTAGATATTTCCCATTTAGTCCCTGGAATCTATGCGGCCTTTCTCAATAATGAAACTAAGAAACTAATCATCAGATAAGAGAATTTAAATTTTGGCAAAGTTCAATTTTATATACCTGTTGGCATTCCTCTTATTAATCATATGCTTGCCTTTTATTAAAAACAAATTAAACAATACGGAAGAATTTTTTGGTATAGCTGAAAATCAAATTCGAAATATCAATTTAGAATACCCTGTTGAAATCCTGAAAATTTATAAAC
>JBGAWX010000254.1:0-4989 GCA_044227375.1 Saprospiraceae bacterium | reverse complement strand
AAAAATCATCTCCCTTGTAATTATTTTTGAAATGCATGTACCATGTTGCAAAATTGTCGAAACCGAAGGCGATCCCTCCTCTTTCATTCTTAAACTCCTTACGCGCACTCAGATTGTAATACCAAAAAGAAGTTGAGCTTCCCTGTACTGTAAACTTGGGCCCGTTGAAATTTCCAAAAGCCTGAATTCCCCAGGTTTTTGTTATTTCATAGGAACCATACAGGCTCACATTGTAATTTATTCCGTCGTTCTGCAAATTCTCGGTCAGCCCTGTACTCTTAACCTGGTAATAAAAAATATTAAAATTACTTCCCATGTAAATTTTCGATTTCCACATCACATTCAATCCAATGCTGGCACCTGTGCTGTAGTTTTTACCAATATTGTCATACGTGGAAACATACACATCATGTGTATCTACAAAACGAATTCCTTCAATCGCATTGTTCGTGAAGCGGTGATAGACAGATAAATTGATCGATCCGAATTTTTGAAACGAATTCCAGCCAAACTCAAAAGACTGACTTTTCTCCGCGCTCAGATTTGGATTTCCATAGGAAATATTGCTGACATCGCTTTGATTCACATAAGGATTCAGATAGGTAAGACCCGGTCTTTGTATCCGCTGAGTGTAACTCAGTTTTAAAGAAAATTTTGTCGGACGCGTAAATGAAACTGTCGCGGTAGGAATAAAGTTTTCATACGAATTGGTCACCGATGATGAACTTTGATTAAATCCTCCGTCAAGGTTAGTGTGTTCGTAACGTAAACCTCCCTTAATTCCCCATCTCTTCAATGTCGCTGAAAGCTGCATGTATCCTGCATAAATGGTTTGATCGTAATCAAACACATTACTTCTTGCAGTATCGTTCAAATAGGCATCAGCGATGTAATTGAAAGTTTTATAATTATAATCACTCTTTACTTTTCGAATAATATTTTTCGCGCCAACTTCCAGCAGCAATTCCTCCAGCAAAGGATGAGAATAATCCGCCTGGATAGTAAGTTCTTTGTTCCCGCTTTTGTTCAAACTGTTTTCAAGAATTGGAAACCTTGGCAAACTATCCAGCATTCTTGAAATTTCGTACTCCGTATTCCGGTTACTGTTTGTGAGTTGTCCGGATAAAGTAAACTCCTGGTTTGGTTTTTTCAATGACTGTTTCAAATCCAGAGTTGCATCGTAATTCAGTCCGTCAGTTTTTGTATCGTAATCCGTAGTAAATAATTTACGGTAAGGATTTCCATTATAAGAAAAATAATTATCCGTAGTGCCTTCTGAAGAATTATTAAAATCATTAATACGAAGTGATCCGTTCAAATTCAAACGTTGAGTAAAATCATAATCCAGTGTCATCTGCCCGAATGGACCAAAACCGGTATTGTTATTATCTCCTTCCTGTTTCAGGGAGGAGTATTGTGAGGAACGCGTCGCCTTCAATTCACCTTTCCCTGCATATCCGAAGCCGCCGAAGTTTATTCCCGTTCCCAATTTGCCGGTACGGTAACTCAGATTTCCAAAAAGATTACTTGAACGTGTACCTGCACCGGCATTTATCATTCCACTGAACCCGTGAATGTTTTTCTTTTTTGTGATGATGTTTATAATTCCTCCTGTTCCTTCAGCGTCATACTTCGCGCTTGGACTGGTAATAACTTCAACCTTTTCAATTTCATCAGCGGGAATCATTTTCATCGCATCCGCTACGCTTCCGGCGGTTAATGATGATGGTTTATTATTGATCAACACTTTTACATTTTGTGTTCCCTGTAACATCACATTTCCTTCAAGGTCGACCTGAACCATGGGAACTTTTCTCAAAACATCCGTCGCGTTCCCTCCTTTGGTCGTGATGTCTTTTTCAGCATTGTAAACGAGCTTATCAATTTTTGTTTCGATAAGTGCTTTCTCAGCCTCGATAGTTGTTTCCTTCAACAAATTTGTAGAAGGAGCCAATAAAATCTTCGGAATGTTTACAACAAGTTTCTTCTCCGAGATTTTAACCGAATCAATATTTTTCGTTCCATAACCAACGAAGGTGATGCTCAGATGGTAAATACCATTTCTGAGATTCTTTAATTTAAAATCTCCTTGTCCGTCGGTGAGTACACCATCGATCGGTTTTTCACTGCCCTGTTCATACAAACCAACACTGGCAAACTCAACCGGTTTTTTAGTTAACGAATCCAGTAATGTTCCGGTGATTTTACCATCAAAAATTCTTTGCGGACCTCCGCCAAGATTAAGGCCGGGAATCTGGGCAATTATTGAGTTGCAGGCAAATACCAATGCTAGAAGAGTGAAGAAATACTGTCTCATAGTTTTTAAGGAAGGGCGTAAAGGTAAGGAGTCAATACCAAGGGAAAAAATATATTCACACTCTAAAGACCACTCTATTTTCGAGGAAATTATTAAAATTATTGTGTTTTGATAGATTCCTCCATCACTGAACATGATAACTGAAACAATATCCTGCGTTTTCATACCGGGAATTGCCTTGTTTTTCTCTTGCTTAATGAATTTCAAGTGCATAAAAACATTCCGGAATTTGAGAAAGGCTCCGGATCCCTACCTGATTACAGCCTACCCGAAAATTGGGCCGCCTTGCCGAGCTAAATGACAATGCCGACCGTATTTCTAAAAACAAAAAGTAAAAAGTCCTTCAATCGAAAGCGAATGCTTATGTCTTTTATCTTCATCCAACCACTTATACTCAACAAAAAAGAAAAGGGAAATAAAGATACAATCCTACAATTAAATTGAATCCTTGACAAATCTATTTACAACTGGATTCAATGACAATGAAAAACTCCGTCAGTGAAAAAGAATATCAATACAAAATTAGGGCAGGAAGAGTAACGGATAAAGAGTCTCTCCTGCAAGTACTGCAATTGAATTACGAAAGATCATCGTCCCTTGATGATTTCTACTCCTAGTTGAATGAGTCTAAAATTGAAACCTACCAAAGAAGTGGAAGGGTTACAGGCATTGTTTTCAAAGGAAAAAATTTCGATTCTCAAGACTTGGAATTTCATCAGAGTTATTTCAGGAAAGCAGTGTTGAGAGAAAAAGAAAAAATGAATTAAAGTCTTCAAGATATTTAAAAAAGAAAGAGCATATGGAATTAAACCTATGAAGTTCAATTTATTCAACTAAAAATTTCACACTCCATGAGCCACTCACACTAATCATCCTTGCTAAATAAATCCCAGAAGAAATGGTTGGCAAGACTAAATGCTTATAACTACTGTTTTTAGGTAACTGATATTTTACTAAAACATTTCCTTCCATGTCTATTATTTCAAGTTCGCTTTCAGAGCTAACAATTGGGTAAGATATAGTCAAGTTTCCATTTCGTATGGGGGTAGGATAAACTTGGATTAAATGTTCAGATTTGTTGAAAACCTGAACTGAATTTAAAAGAGAATCACATGCACTACCTACTATTGATCCTAAATTATAATTTGGATTGTTGGGTAAACCATAGTAAGTTCGTTTTCCACCAAGATAAAAACTGAACGGTTGAAAATCACAAGCAGTTCCAATCCCATTTGGGTTATTAATTACACTTAAATTCATGTTAATGTAGTTGTACATTGAATCAGCATATGGAAAACTATTCGTGTTAAGACTTTCATAGGCGCGAGAATAATAAATTTTCCCATCAGGAACTAAGCGAACAGCACCCGATCCGATTGGTGGGTAGGTCAAGTCAATGGTGTCTGCACTATTGGGGACATTGACAGAATTTAAATCGTACTGTATGAGATATGATTCATTAACACCTGCCCATCTACTGGTTGAAACATAAAATAGATTTCTATCAGGGCTATAACTACCTTCCCAAAAAAGTCTATTAAAGGGTGCGGTTGTGATTTCCGGATAAATTAGTCTGGGATTACTAACAATTCCGGAACATCGATCAAAATCATATTCACACATATAGCCCCAGATATTAATGTTCATGATTTTAGAACAATCTGCATTAAAGATTAACTTCTGAAAATCCATATCTGTGGCATCGCTAAAGTCATATGTAATGACAGATGAAATTCCATCAGGTGTAATCAAGTATTCAATAAATCTATTGTTTCTAGATAACATTGAACTAGAATATTTAGTAATAAGCCACCAATCACGACCATTTGCATGTTTTACCGCTTGCAAACAATCGCCGATTCTGTTATTGGTGATTTGTACAAGCTTGACTGTTACAGCCCCTAGACCTTGATCAAGATTCATATCAATCTCAGAAAAATAGATCCCATCATAGTGGCCTCTAATTCCAGTCGAAAACAAATATAACTTATGGTCATTTCCAGGAAAAGGAACAATCTGAAGTTCATTATAAATTCCATCTCCGATTAATGAATCATTTGAGTTAAGCAAAGTGTCGTGATTAATATTCCAGACACAAACTTTCGCAAGCGGCATGTATGTATTAGCATAAAATTGCAATACTCCTGCCGAATCACAAATAGAGACACAACTTCCTCTTCCATCCATTGATGTAACAAATGCAATAGGACTGATTGTATCATTAAAATCAATCCCTGCACTGTCTCCGAAACACCAGATAGAATTCCGACTTTGGCAGAAGGCAGAAAAATTAATGAAGAATAGGAAGATGAACAAAGAAAATCGCATTTCTAAAGATAGGGATTTATCATCTTTCTATCACCAACTTATAGGTTTTTGACTTATCATCATCAATATCCAGTTTTAAATAATAAATACCGGGATTGAGGCTTAGAACTGAAAATTCCAAGGATTTAGAATGCATCTCATAGATATTTAGCGTCCTTCCTGCAATATCAAGTAATTGAATTGTGTACCTGTATTTAGGATCAAAATCAGGATAAACAAATGTTACGGAATTGGTAGCTGGATTCGGGAACAATCGACCACTACGATCTATGGAATGTTCAGTTGATGATGCCCCCCTTATTCTCATGGGTGGTAAAATATCGATAATATCAAGATGTAACATA
>JBGAWX010000253.1:0-4992 GCA_044227375.1 Saprospiraceae bacterium | reverse complement strand
CCTGGATAGAAAAAGCCATAGATTGCAATGGAAACTCAGGATACATTATCGCAGGAAATCAAATCAATTCCGGATTATCCAACATGCTGCTCACATTCACAAATCTTTCAGGTGTTCCGGTTTGGATACGCTCTGTCGGCTTGGCAGGCACTGATGAACAAAGCGCATGTGTCAAACAGGACAATGCCAATAACTTTATTTTGGTTGGAACAAAAACCAATCAGAGTACAGGGTTTTCAACAATCTATGCCGTCAAAACTGATTGTAGCGGGAAACTCATTTGGGAGAAGGAATATATTGTAGGTTTAATCGCGAATGCCACATCAGTAACAGCATTTGCAACGCAACCCTTCTCCTGTCCTGGCATGCCTGATGAATATTTTATTACAGGCAGCACGATCCCATTGCCTGCCGGAAATCAATCCGTTTTTTTATTGAGTATCAATGCGATTACGGGAAACACAGTCTTCTTAAAGTATTATGATCTTGCTCCGGCAACTGATGATATTGCAAATTGCATACAAGGACTTTGCCCGTCTGCATTTGTTCCTAATGGTCAATTGTTTCTTTCAGGTTATAGTGTAGATCCTTTTAATTTCAACAATCCTAAAAAGGTAATGGTAATGAGTACCGATCTTTCCGGAGCATTGCTTTGGGCAAACAGTTATGATATCCAGCCCAGCTACCGCGAATTTTCAACGCATTGTCAAATCGACCTCAACAAAAAATTAATACTTACTGGTAAAGCAGAAGAAACCGGAGTTTCTGATCCCCCGGAAACCGGTCAATGCTTTTTAATGCGAATGAGCAACAATGGCACGGTTGTCGATTGGACCCGGATATTTGAAATGGGTTTTTCTTCTCATGGCAACCGGGTGGAACCAACTAAGAAGAATGAGTATTTCATTTCAGGGCACAGTTTTACGATACCTGTAGTTCGTCAATCCAATTATGATATTCTTGCTATTAAAACCGATACCCTTGGCCGAACAAATTCAAACTGTCATAAAAGTGCTTCTACGATCATTATCAATCATCAACCCGTTATCAGCTCTGCACTTCCAACAGTTACTTCGATTCAAAGTGTTACTCCAACAAGTCTGCTGAATAAATCTTATCAGGATAAACAATATTTCTGCCCATTTGACTTCTGTGATTCCTTGGATTTAAATGCTGCATTTAATTTTAGCGTAAATGGCAATATGGCATTCTTCATTGACCAGAGTACAATTGCTGCAGGTCATAATATAAATTCCTGGCATTGGGATTTCGGCGATTCCAACACCAGCACTTCTATAAATCCAACACACACGTATTCAACTTCTGGTACCTACGTGGTTTGTCTTGTAGTCAGTGCAAATTTCAATGGAATGATTTGTCGCGATTCGATTTGCAGAGATATCGTAATTCTGAATGGGGATCGTTGTGACAACGTCAAGTTGATGGCCAATTTTAATTACACCGGAAATGGAAATACGATTTCATTTACAGATTTATCAAATCTGAATTTAAATTATAATATACAGAGTTGGAATTGGAATTTCGGTGACGGAAATTCAAGTTCCAGTCAACATCCTTCACATACTTACAACACCATAGGAAGTGATACGGTTTGTTTAATGGTCTCCGGTGGAAATGCGGTCGTGACTTGTTATGATACGATATGTAAAATCATTAAAGTTCCGTATGAGCCCAATGATACTTGCAAAGGGAACATTGTAAAGAATGGTCACTTCGATCAGGGAGCCATTATCGGAGATCTGGGCGCTCCAGGTGCCAGCAATAATTGGTCAAGGTGGACCTGGTCTCCTCAGGTCATCGATTTTGATTTTTGCAGGGATTCAATCTCAATTCAAATGTGGGGCAACCAGGCCGTTGGCGAAGGCATGATGCAGGCTGTCAATTTTCAAAAAGGCGGAATATATCAAATCAGTTTTTGCGGTAAACGGTTGAACACTCCATATCCCAATGCACAGGCGAGATTCAGAGCCCATGTTTCGCCAGTTACTTATTTGGACTATGACATCTGTCCGGCAGGAAATTGCAATGAAATATTTCTCTCCCCGGTGCTCTCCGGAAATTGGGTCAGTTATGTTTCTTCTCCTTGGACCGCTACACAGAATTATGATTTACTCACAATAAGTGTTTGGAATAATTTCAACACCACAGATAAAGCTTACACATCATGGTTGCGTATCGATGATGTTTGTATTGAAAAAGTCGGAACAGTACGCAATAATGAAATTTCAAATGCTCCTGCAGTAAGACTTTATCCGAATCCAACTAATGAAGATGCGATTCTGGAATTCGAGAATGTATTCAATGAATCATCAATCATAAAAGTTTATGATCTTGCTGGACATTTAAAGCTTCAGGTTACTTCACCTGCAGGTGAAAAAAGATTCCACATTTCACTGAAGCCATTTAATTCCGGTCTCTATTTTGTCAGCGTGCAAAATACTAACCAACGGATTTGGAATGGCAAATTAGTGAAGGAATGAAATTAATAATTTGAATGGTTAATGGTTAATTTACATTCGAATCAATTCAAATTGCAATTTTCAATATTTTTTACTTCCGATTTTATCGGGATCACTTTTAACTTTGCATAATGAAACCAACGTATGAATATGGAACAGTTACGGAAGCTATTGAAGCATTCCGATCTGAAGGATTTGTCATTGATTTCAACCTGGAAGAAAATTGCATCAGTTGCCATGAAGGTAAATTCCAGGCAGATGAATTTGAAATTGTAAAGGTATTCCGCTATGAAGGAAACACGGATCCGGCTGATGAAGCCGTAGTTTATGCCATTGAATCGAAAAGCGGTTTAAAAGGAATTTTGGTTGCCGGTTATGGTGCAACTTCAGATGCGGCTTCATCAGTAATTTTAAGTAAACTAAAATTATCCAAATAAATTAGCATTGTACCGCACAAGCAATAAAATCAGAATTTCAAAAACAAAAATCGAATTGAATTTGTTTGATTCCACATTATAAATCGCAATTATGGATAAACGGGATTTTTTAAAAATGGGATTCATGGGAACGGGCATGTTTGCCGCGTCCTCCGTATTCGGAAAATTGATTCAGAATGACATCGACGAATTAAAAGAACTCGAAATCCTCGGATTTAATCACATTCCCAATACAAACTCTGGCATTATGGCAAACTCAATATTACACAAAGCAGAAACCCGCGGACATGCAGATCACGGTTGGCTGAAAAGTTATCACACCTTTAGCTTTGCAAACTATTATAACCCTGAACGAATGCACTTTGGAGTACTGCGAGTATTGAACGATGACACTGTAGCTGCAGGCATGGGATTTAATACCCATCCTCATGATAATATGGAGATTATTTCCATTCCCCTTGAAGGAGATCTGGAACATAAGGATAACATGGGGAATGTTGCTGTGATTCGAAATGGAGACATCCAGGTGATGAGTGCAGGAACCGGAATCCAACACAGTGAATTCAATCGGAATAAAGACAGACTCACCAAGTTTTTGCAGATTTGGGTATTTCCAAACCAAAGAAACGTCAAACCAAGATATGATCAAATCACTTTAAACCTGAAAGACCGACACAATAAACTTCAACAGATTGTATCTCCAAATCCAAATGATCCCGGAGTCTGGATCTACCAGGATGCCTGGTTTCATCTTGGCACGTTTGACAAAGGACTCACCCATGAATATACAATCAAGAAGAAAGGCAATGGTGTTTATGCATTTGTATTGAACGGCAATCTCACTATTGAAGATCAAAAACTTTCAACTCGTGATGGATTTGGAATATGGGATGTAAACAAAATAACAATCACCGCAACAGAAAAAGTGGAATTTTTATTAATGGAAGTTCCGATGAGTGTTTAGTTGCTTGTTGTTCCATTGGGATCCGATGCGGAAAAAATGATTATTTTTTCAATTCCTGATATTCTATTCAGACCAGTTATTTCATCAATGGCGCTTAGGGGATCACTTTAATTTTTCGGAGACAAAACCAATTAGGAAGTCGCATCTTAGTCTATCTCTTGTTAAGAGTTCATTATTCGTTATTCTTTATTCAGTGTTCTGCAAACTTGTACAATATCAATATTAAAAAAATAATGAACTCTGAATAGCGCCCGACTTCCTAGCCGGGAAGGAATGATGAGTTGAGAAATTTTTTAAGTGCAGAATAACAAAGCCAGGCATTTCAATGAAGTTAGATTCTACAGCTTTTTGAACTAAAATCCTGCAAGTGAGAAATATTTAATAATACCATTTCACTTATTGTGTTTACTTTGTGCATTATTAATCATTAAATCAAGAATATGAAAAAAATTTTATGCTTAACTTTAACATTAGGTTTTCTGACAAACCTCTTGTTTGCACAGACAGGTACAGAAAAAAAATCGTACCAAATGTATAATAACAATTTTATGAAACCCAAAAGAGGTCATGAAAAACAATTTGAAGAAGGGGTTAAAGCACACAATGCAGCATACCACAGTTCAGGTCCTCATAAAGCGGCTCTTTCACAAATTACGGAGGGAACCGGAAGTGACGGTTGGTACATTTGGTCAATGGGTCCTCTGACTTACACTGATTTGGACAACCAGCCAAACGGCAACGCCAAGCATGATGAAGATTGGGACAAAAATGTAGATGCCCATGTTGAAGAATATGGAGAAAATTATCTTTGGAAATTACAGGACGATTTATCCTATACTCCTGCAAACTACAATCCAGCTCACATCGACGTATGGGTTGTGGATATCAAACCCGGAATGAGATATCAGTTTGCTGATCTGATGAAAAAAATGAAAGCACTTTGGGATCATAAAAAATATTCCTTCTCCATGCGCGTGTTTTATAATGACCTCTTTAATGACAAAGGCAAAGATGCTGCTGTTGTTTACAGCTTCGATCATTATGCAGAATTCGACCAGGATTTAAAATTTAAAGAAGATTATGAAGCGATGTGGGGAGCCGGATCTTATGA
>JBGAWX010000252.1:0-4993 GCA_044227375.1 Saprospiraceae bacterium | reverse complement strand
ATAAACTGATCTGCAATAGACAATCCATAAATAAATCCACTGCATTGATTCCGGACATCCAAAGCTCCTGCCTCTTGTGCAGTCATTTTTAATTCCCGTTGAAGTAAAACACCGCAACCCGGAAAGTAGTAATCCGGACTCAGTGTTGCAAATATTATAAAATCGATTTCTTCCTTGGTGATGCCGGCATTTGCAATCGCAGATTCTGCAGCTCGAGCACCCATCGTTGTAGTGGTTTCTTTATGCGCTATTCCGAATCGTCGTTCCTGTATCCCGGTGCGTTCCTGAATCCATGCATCAGTGGTATCCATCAAAGCTTCCAGTTCTTTGTTTTTTACTACGCGCTCCGGAACATAATAACCCATCCCGGCAATTTTTGATCTCATCATTTTAATTCAAGATAAATGGACACCGTCAAATGTTTTAAATACTATACTTCACTTACAATACTTTGGTATTTCAATTGTATTATTCACATCTGTTAAATTTAAAATAAACTTTTCAAATAATTGCATAAATTTAAAACACTATTTCCAAGAAAGCATAAACAATCAGGTTTTGCGCTCTTTCTTTTTTGCTGCAGGAAACAAAACATTATTTAAAATGAGACGATATCCTGGAGAATTTGGATGAAGATTCATATCCGTTGGTGGATCTCCAACTTTATGTTGATAATCCTCCGGATCATGGCCGGCATAGAATGTCCAGGTACCATAATTGTAAGTGCCATGAATGTAGCGCACTTCATCAACTGCTTTTGTATCCCCCATGATCAAGACATCCGATTTTATCAATGATTTTTTAAAAGCAGTAGTCTGCCCCATAAAACCTTTAATCGTCTTGGTATGATTTTGAGTCAGCATGGTAGGGACAGGATCCCATTTTGCTGAAAACTCAAACAAATTGAAATAGTCATTATCGGGTTCTATTTTTCGTTCATTGGTATTATCAATGGTAGAAAATTCATATTCCAGGGGATTTTCTTTTAATGTAAAATCTTTGAATGCAAGTGTTTTGGTATAATCCAATCTGGAATTTAAATTCTGATCGGTTCCATCTCCGTCATAATAGACCGCACAGATATCCGAACCTTCTGCTGCCAAAGCGATATCATAAGAATCCGTTGCAGAACACATGGCAAACATAAAACCTCCACCGGCGACATATTCTTTGATTTTTTTTGCTACTGCCAGTTTACATTGGGAGACTTTGTCAAAACCTAATTCTTTGCTTAGTTTCTCTGCCCTTTTCTGATTTTCTATATACCAACTCTGTGTGTGATATCCATTATAAAAACGACCATACTGTCCCGTAAAATCCTCATGATGTAGATGCAACCAATCATATTTAGGCAACAAGTCATTGATAATTTCCCTGTCATAGATTTTATCAAATGGAATTTCTGCGTATGTAAGTGCAAGTGTTACCGCATCATCCCAGGGCTGTATGCGTTCGCCCCGCTCATTATATTCAGGTGTATAGACCGCAATTTTTGGCGCTTTCTCCAATTTCATCACCTCCTCGTTGACTTCAGGATTGGCAATTTCAGCGCGGATTCTGTCAAATTCCGAATCCGATATGATCTCGTAGGTCACACCACGGGTAATGCATTCCTTCTCAAATACTTTGGTATTGATAAAAGCAAAACTCCCCCCACGGTAATTTAACAACCAATAAGCATCAATATTCTGATTGATGATCCAGTATGCAATGCCATAAGCTTTTAAATGATTGGATTGCTTTAAATCCATAGGAAGCAAAATGTAAGATGCAGTAGCGGTATAGAATCCTGCCAAAAGCATTAAAAGCATCAGAGAAAACTTATTCATTTTTTGTATTAATTAAAGTACAAATATAGCTTGACAAAATAACCGTAATTATTGATTATCAAACATTAATGGTTAAATTTTAGTTATCCTGTATGTAAAAAGGTCAATTTGTGGATATTTGCACCGCTTAAAAACGGAAAATGGGTCAATTTAGTTTTCAATATCCCCTATGGTTTCTGGGTCTATGTTTACTGCTTGCTATTGCATCAGGCCTATTGATGTATTACAAATCCAAACTATTATCCGATAGAACTTTTGCTCAAAAATTACTTCTCAGTGCACTTCGGATTACTGCGGTGTTTCTAATATTGCTTTTATTATTGAACCCGTTCTACAAGTTTTACAAACAGAATGTAAAAAAACCGGTAATTCTGTTTGCCCAAGATATCAGTTCTTCTTTTAAGTTTAAGGATTCCAGCAAATTAAAAAATTATATAGATCAACGGGATAAAGCGGAAGAACAGTTGAGTGATAAATACGATCTCATTCATCTTGAATTCGCTAACAAAACGCTGAGAACCAAAACGGATCAATTTAATGGAACCTCAACCAATTTAAGTTCCGTGTTTGATTATGCATCTGATCAATTGGATCTCGAAAATTTGAAGGGTATTATTCTTGCTACTGATGGCATTTACAATTCGGGTAAAAATCCACTGTATCATTCCACATTAAAACAAATACCGGTATATTCTATTTTATTTGGCGATACTTTGCCGGAACGCGATTTGTCTGTGACCAGCTTATTCTTTAACGACATTATTTATGCCGGAGACAAGTTTGCCGTACAAGCAGACTTCCAAAGCTGGAACCTACAGGATCAATCTTTTAATGTGCAACTTAAAAAATTCGACAATGGATCCTGGAGCTCACTCCAATCAGATGCTATTAAAATTTCACAAAAGAAATTTTTCTTGACCAAAGAATTTATTATTCAAACAGAACTCCCGGGAATTTACAGATATAAAGTTGAATGCAGCACATCTCCTCTGGAAAGCAATATTAAAAACAATCAACGCGAGTTTTATGTAGAAGTGTTGGATTCAAAAAAGAAGGTGCTGATTTTAAGTTATTCTGTACATCCTGATCTGTCTGCAATTCGCGAATCCTTGTTGTCGAATAAAAATTACGAGGTGGACATTAAATCCATAAGTGAACCGGTTTCCAATCTTGACAAATACAGCTTGCTAATCCTGCATCAGTTGCCTGCTGCAGGAGGACTCGGAAATCAGGTAATCCAACAAGCAACTTCTTTAAAGATTCCTATGCTTTTTATTCTAGGGTCACAGACCGACGTCACCGCATTTAACAAATCACAAGATGTAATACAAATTTCCGGCACTTCGAAAACAGCGAATGAAGCACTACCTGTTTACCGCAGTGGATTTTCGCAATTTGTAGTAAATGAAAACACACTGGAAGCAATACAGAAATTTCCGCCACTCAATGCTGTTTATGGAAATTACAGTATAGATCCATCTGCTTCTATTTTGTTCTTTCAGAAAATCGGCAAAATAGAAACGAATTATCCCCTCTGGCTTTGCTCTGATAAAAACGGATACAGGGTTTCAGTAATTTTAGGCGATGGAATCTGGAAATGGAAACTGAATGATTTCATGAACTCCAATTCCTTTCAGTCATTTTTTGAACTGATCAATAAGACGGTTCAATTCACTTCAACTAAAGAAGACAAGCGAAAATTCAGAGTAACACAACCCAAACGAATTTTTGATGAGGGAGAATCCATTGGTTTTTATGCAGAATTTTATAATGACAATCTTGAACGAATCAACGCCCCTGATGCCAACCTTACCATTGTTGCTCCAGGAAATGTAAAATATGATTATAGTTTTTCGAAACCGGAAAATTATTACAGTCTTGATATCGGTTCTCTGGCACCCAATGATTACTCCTATCAGGCAGTCCTCAATTGGAATCGCAAAGAATACACCGTCAATGGAAAGTTTTCAATTCAAAGCCTCGATATAGAAAACAGTTATAGAGTTGCTGATTTTGATTTGCTCAGAAATCTATCCCAACATTCGGGAGGCAAAACCTATTTGCCAACACAATTTGAACAACTCATCAATGAACTTAATGAAAATCAAACTGCAAGGCCGATTATTTCTCAATCTCTTGAGATCCATCCATTAATTGATCAGAAATGGGTCTTCTTTATAATTTTTATCTGCCTCGCTCTGGAATGGTTTTTAAGAAGATTTTGGGGAAGCTATTAGTCCCTTAAATTTAATTCTTCCGACCTAGAATAAGTTATTGACGCTACTCAATAAATAGATTCCTCCTAATCCCTTCTTGCTGGATCTGTGTTCGTATTTTTGTTAAACACTAGAATACCCATGATTGAATACATCCTGGCTCGTCCTTTCATACTTCTGTTTACCGTATTCGCTATATTGATCTATATCATTCATTCTTTATTTGAAAGTTATCCCTGCATCATACCCGATCCAAAGTATTTGATACTAATCCTTTTGGTTTTTATCATTATTTCCATACTCAGAAATACTCATCTCATTCTAAGCTTTTCGATTGTTGCCATCTTATATTCAATGATCGGAATTCATTTTTTAAAACATCACGATTTAACCAAAATTACGTATTCAAATCTTAATCAAGATCTGGTTTTGAAGGTGAAGAATTCTTCCATGAGCGATGACGGATGTACCGTTGTTGCAGAAATCATGAATTCAAATTATAAATCTTTGATCACTATAAATATTCCCATTGACTTATTGCCCGGAACGGTTTACTACGGCGATACTTTACAGTGCAAATTGAATTTAATACCAGTGGCTGCTTCCAATTCAAGATTTTTCAACAGCTATAATTCATATTTGCGTAATGAGCACATATATCATAAAGCAAAATTATTGGAATCCAATATTGTTTTAAATAGAAATACAAAATTCAAGTTGCTTTCATGTGCTCAGAAAATTGCTGCAAATTGTAAAGAACGATTTTTAAAATCAATTCCTGATCGAACATCTGCCAACTTAATGATCGCATTAATATTAGGCGATAAAAGCAATCTCGACAAATCAATAAAAAATGACTTTATCAATACCGGCACCGCCCACATACTTGCTGTCTCTGGACTCCATCTCGGAATGATATATGGCTTGCTGAACTTTGGCATCCATTTG
>JBGAWX010000251.1:0-5000 GCA_044227375.1 Saprospiraceae bacterium | reverse complement strand
ACCACATGACCAAGTCGGTTTGGTATGCCAGCCTGAAGCAAATTCTATTGCTTTCGCAATAAAAAGCTTCTTTCAAAAAGGACCGGGGCATTTTTTAAAGGGCATCCGGGAAGGCAAATCGAAACTTAGTTGGAAGACATTTGTTGATAAAATCCTGAATTTAAGTAATGAGATTCAGAAATAATTTCATTCATATTTAGACATCCGGATAAATTAATGATCATGAATGAGCTCATATTGGAAAGCATAAAAAATTCCATACTCTGCAAGCAGAAGCTGTTGGAAGACCATGAAATGCTATCGAGAATTGATGCTGTTGCAAATACAATGGTTGCTGCCTTTAAACATGGTAAACGAATTTATTTTTGTGGTAATGGAGGCAGTGCTGCTGATGCACAACACCTGGCCGCAGAATTATCAGGAAGATTTTATAAAGACAGGCCTGCATTGCCCGCAGAAGCCCTGCATTGCAACACATCTTATCTGACAGCCATCTCCAATGATTATAGTTATGATGTGGTTTATCAGAGATTGATCTCAGGGATTGCACATGAAGGAGATGTCTTGATTGGATTGAGTACATCCGGCAATTCTAAAAATATCATACTCGCATTTGAAGAAGCCCGGAAAAATAAACTGGTGACGATTGGATTGACAGGATCTCAAGGAGGCCAATTAAAAAATCTTTGCAGCTATTGGATCGGGGTGCCTTCAGACGATACCCCACGGATACAGGAATCACACATACTGATCGGGCATATCCTTTGCCAGCTTGTTGAGGAACACTATTTCCAATAAATAAAATGCCTGATATAACAATGCATTCCAATTCTGTAATACCAAAGTAGAGTGAGTCAAAACTGGAGTTTGTTTCTGGACCGGGATGGGGTGATCAATGAATTGTTGCCCATGGATTATGTGAAATCCTGGCAGGAGTTTAGATTTAAGACTGAAGTTCTGGAAGAACTTGCCCTGTTATCCAAAGTTTTTGAAACCATCTTCATTGTAACCAATCAACAAGGAGTAGGAAAAGGGCTGATGTCTGAAGATGATCTGAATGACATTCATTCACGCATGACGGATGAGATTCGAGAAGCTGGAGGCCGGATCACAAAAATTTATTCCTGCATTCATATTAAAGAAGCAGATTGTGATTGCAGAAAACCAAAACCCGGAATGTTGAAACAAGCCTTTGCCGAGTTTCCAGATATAAACCATAGATATAGTCTACTTGTCGGAGACAGCTCTTCTGATATTGAGATGGCCAGTGCCTTTGGAATGCGGTCTGTTGGATTGATACACAACTATAATAAGGATACCCTTTGGAACATTCAGCCTGAGTATATTATCAACAATCTGACTGAATTGAGAATGAAGCTTTTACCTTTGATCCTTTAAAAATTGTATGGGAATCGACAACTCCAGAATCACATACAATTGCTCAAAAGAAAAATGTGAATTGCAAGGAATACATCAGATTTCGTATAACAATGAATATGATTCAAATTGAATTTTTGATATGTTCTTTAATATGATTTTATAGATTGTCATTAATACCCATGTATTCAGTAAAAGAAATATTTTATACGCTGCAGGGCGAAGGTGCGAGATCCGGAAGGCCCGCGGTTTTTTTGAGATTCGCAGGCTGCAATTTATGGAGTGGACGGGAAGAGGATCGTGAAAAAGCAATCTGCAGTTTTTGCGATACGGATTTCGTTGGAACGGATGGTTCCTTAGGAGGAAAATATTCAACAGGGAATGAGCTGGCATTGACAATCAAAAATTTATGGCCCCAATTTGCAATGAAAAAAAGCAGGCCTTATGTAGTTTGCACAGGAGGAGAACCCCTGCTGCAGCTGGATTCAGAACTTATAGAGGCATTGCACCATCAGGGATTTGAAATTGCCATTGAGACCAATGGCACCATTGAAGTTCCTGAAGGTATTGATTGGATTTGCATGAGCCCGAAACCCAATACCCTGATCAAAGTACTCAAAGGAAATGAGTTGAAGTTTATATATCCGCAAAAAGAACTTGATCCGGCTCTGTTTTCAGATTATGATTTTGAACATTTCTTTATTCAAGCAATGGATGGTCCGTATATAAAAGAAAATATACAACATGCATTGGCATTTTGCCTGGACAATCCACAATGGAACCTTAGTCTACAAACACATAAGATGCTTGGCATTCGCTAAATGAAGAGGATTTCCACATTTTTATTTAATGTTGAAAAAAAAATTATAAAAAAATTCATCTCAATGAAAATTGTAAATAATAAACTCTTTACATTGCATCGATTTACAAACAAGAACCAAGCCTAATGGAAATAGTCCGCTCCCTGCAAACAAAATCAAATTTTGCAAAAATTGATTTTGACCCTAAACTCCAACAAAACCGACTCATCTCCCTCAAGAATTTTAAGAAAGATACCATTATCTGTCATTTCAGTTATGCTGAAATCATGCCGAAGCCCAACAGATATACCGTTCAAACCGGAGAAAACAAACACATTATCCTGTCACCACTCTATTTGGAATATGTGAATCACAGTTGTGAACCCAACTGTTATTTCGATACTACCAAATTTCAATTTGTTTGTCTTAAGGATATTCAAAGAGGCGAAGAATTTACTTTTTTTTATCCATCTACCGAATGGGATATGGAAGAACCCTTTGAATGTCAGTGTCAAACAAAATCATGTCTGGGTGAAATCCAGGGTGCCAAATATCTTACGAGTGCACAAGTCGCTAAGTATCGCTTCAGCGATTACATCGGCTCTAAATTGAAGAAGGCCAAGAAGCATGTCTTTGAATTATGATGCAGAGCAATTTCTGAAGAGCCAGGATTGGTTTATCTGGATCCTTGCCCCTTTTGTTCGCACCGAAGATCCCAACCTTCAGTATTATTATGACTTTACACAGAGCATTGGTGAATATACCAAAGTATTCAAAGAGCTGAATTTGGATTGGAAATGGCAAGCCATTGAAATGTCTGATTTCAGAGATATCATCCGGAATATAAAAAACGATTCTGAAGGGCGTATTCCTCTGGTCATCAATCTATGTGATGGCGATGAAGCCAATGGAGTCCCCGGAATCTCAGTGATTCATGAATTGGAAAAAAATGGTTTGATCTTTACAGGATCTGACGAATACTTCTATAACATCACGACTTCTAAAATTCCAATGAAGGAATTGTTTGATAAATATGATGTGCCCACATCTCCATGGATGGTTATCGATATTCAATCTTATGATCCCCAATTGGTCTTTAAAAAATTAAAATCTCCATTGATTGTTAAGCCTGCAATATCAGGAGGAAGTCTTGGACTGGGATTGAAGTCTGTGGTGAATAATGCGGATGAACTTGAGAATTACCTCAATTCAATAGTCAATGGATACAAAGGATGGGATTTATCAGCAGGAGGATTTTTTATAGAAGAGTTTATAGAAGGGCAGGAATACACCACCCTATTGGTAGGACCTTCAGACCACATTAAGCATTGCACGATTTATGAACCTGTTGAACGCGTATTTGAATCATCCATCCCTTCAACGGAACAATTTCTTTCCTTTGACAGGCTTTGGGAAATTTACGAAGAGGAATCCCCTATTGCCCAGGACAAGGCTTTATGGAATTATTCAAAACCTGCGATCGAATTGATGGATGAAATCAAATCGATCAGCTTTAAAGCGTATCAGTCAATGCATGGTACGGGTTATGGCAGAGTGGATTTGAGAAGAGACCTGCATACCGGAAAAATCATGGTTTTGGAAGTCAATGCTCAATGTGGTTTGTCGGAAGATGAAAATTATACATCGATCGGTGCGATTCTTCGTTTAAGCGGCTTGAGTTTTACAGAACTCATTTATAAGATCATGCTGGATGCTTATCAAAGACATACTAAAAGACTTTGACTTTACTTTTTTTCATAAATCCATTTGAGAAGAGATTAGAATTATATCAAATACTCAAATAATTCAATAAAAAATAGTTATATAGTTTTGGAATAAACAATAATAATTAATTTAGTGCATCCAAATGAAAAGTAACATATCCATAATTCTATGAAAGTTTGTGTACTCCAACCTGATTACAGCACCTCAAACGTAGATTACAAAAATTATGACCCGCCGAGAAATCTCAGTGCACTATTGCCCGAAGATTCAGTTGATCATGTCTTTCTCAATAAGCTTACCACCTATAAGCAATTAAAAAGTCTTTCAACTCAGGGCTATGATATTTTCGTCAACTTGTGTGAAGCTTATCTTGAATGGGAAGTTCCTTCCATCGATGTGATCCATTCACTGGATTTATTAAACCTCCCTTATACGGGTCCTGCGGCGGTACTTTATGATCCACCCAAAGAGCTCATGAAATATGTAGCCTATGCTTCCGGGATCGATGTACCCAACTTCCGGATCGTGAAAAGTCTTGAAGACATAAATGACTTGAGTACCCATTTAAGATTTCCATTGTTTGTGAAACCAGCCAAAGCGGGTGATAGCCTTGGCGTCGATGACCAATCTTTAGTTCTTGATGAAAAGTCCCTCCTGATCAAAGTGAAAAATTTATTAGAAGAATTTGGAGAAGTGCTGGTTGAAGAATATATCGAAGGCAGGGAGTTTACAGTTTTAGTGGCTTCTGATCCTAAAGACGAAAAAAAATGCATCGCTTTCAAACCCGTTGAATACATTTTCCCGGAAGGATTTGCATTCAAAACCTATAAGCTCAAAACTTCAGAACTTCATCCTGAAAGCAACATCCCTTGCAAAGAAGAAAATATTGAACGCAAATTGAGAAAAGCAGCCTGCGCAATTTTCAAAGAATTCGGAGGAAAAGGATATGCCCGTATGGATTTCAGAATGAATGCAAAATTAAGTTTTAAAGCTGTGGTTTTTGATATGGATGGTGTGATTACAAAGACCGCTCTTACCCATGCCCACGCCTGGAAAAAAATGTTCGATGAGTACCTTCGGAAAAGGGAAAAAGAGCAC
>JBGAWX010000250.1:0-5006 GCA_044227375.1 Saprospiraceae bacterium | reverse complement strand
ACTGTCGGGATGCATATCCAGATTGTAAACCGGTCCTGACAAAGTATCGGGAATTGGAATTGCATTTTGAGAATGAACTGAATGTACAGACAAAAACATTAAAAAGAACAACAATTTTCTCAGATACAATTTACAAATCGATTTTTTCATCATGATCTTGAAATTCAATAAATCTATACGACTTTAATTTTTACAAAATTATTTATTTAAAATAATTGAAGTCTAGAAATTAAAATTAACCAGACTTCACTTCGCTCAAATGACGATAAGAATTTTCAACCATAACAATCCCATCATCAACTACAACTCCAATCGCAAGAGCTATCCCAGTAAGAGACATAATATTTGAAGAAAACCCCAATAAATTAAGAAATATAAAACTTGCTGCTACAGAGATCGGAATCTGGATGAGGATTATCAGCGCACTTCTCCAATGAAAAAGAAATATCAAAATTACAATAGAAACACTGATTAACACTTCAAGTAGTGTTCCTTTCACTGAACTGATGGCTTCTTCAATTAAATTGCTCCGATCATATGCGACATGAAACTTCACATTTTCAGGTAAACCCTTTTCAACTTCTTTAATTTTAAGTTTTATATTTTTGATTACCTGGTCAGCATTTTCCCCATAACGCATAATAACAATACCGCCGACTTTTTCTCCTTCTCCATTTTCATCAAAAATTCCATATCGAATTTCTCCACCCATTTGCACGTTACCCACATCTTTTATAGTAACCGGGACATTACTTACTGTAACAAGAGCAATATTCTCAATATCACCAATTGATTTCAAATAACCCAAACCACGGACAATATATGATTTGTCACTCATTTCAAATTTTCTTCCTCCTACATCATTATTGTTTGACTTCACTGCTTTCAGAACATCCATCATTGAAAGTCCGTAAAAATTCAATTTAACCGGATCAATCACTATCTGATACTGCTTTTGAAAGCCGCCAAAAGATGCAACTTCGCTCACGCCAGGTACAGTTTGTAATGCAAATTTTATATACCAATCTTGTATGGCCCTTTGTTCACCTAGATCATAACCTTTAGCATCGAGCGTATACCAAAAAATATGACCGACTCCGGTTCCATCCGGACCAAGAGTTGGTGATATACCTTCGGGTAATAACTTCTGTGTAAAATTTAATCGCTCAGACACTCGTGTTCTTGCCCAATAGATGTCTACATCATCATAAAAAACAAGGTAGACGAAACTCATTCCAAACATTGAAGTACCTCTGATATTTTTCAGACCCGGGATCCCCTGTAGGTTGGCCACCAGTGGATAGGTTACCTGGTCTTCAATAACCTGAGGACTACGCCCCATCCAATCTGTAAAAACGATTACCTGATTCTCTGATAAATCAGGAATCGCATCCACCGGATTTTTTTGCATTTCATAAATACCCCAACCAAAGAGGCAGGCGGATACAATCAATACAATGTATCGATTACGCAATGAAACGGAAATGAGATAGTCAACCATATTGATTCAGTTCATTATTTCGTTTCTATCAGCTTCATGCCACATTTTGGACAATAACCTTCAATTTTTGATTGTACATCAGGATGCATTGAACATGTATATAAAAAAGACTTTCCCTCACTTATAACGTTCTTGCCAGAACTTGAATCGGTTTGAGTACCCGATTCAGTTTTCATCTCGTTCATATTGTGCATCATTCCACAGTTCATTTTTTGCATGTGCATGCTTTTGGATTTCGATTCAGCGGATGATGTCTTGATTAAATTCATTCCACATTTTGGACAAGTTCCTACTATGTCAGAATGAATTTCAGGATGCATGGAACAGGTATAATAAACAAAATCCTTTTGAGGTAATGAACGTATTGAATCGTTGTTATTCTTTTTTTCTTCCTTATTGCTTTGTGCAATCGTCAGGGAAATACCTAGCATCATAAATGAAAGGAATGCGGAGATAATTTTAGGTATCATGTTTAATTATTTTTAATTTGTAAAAACCTATTTCAGATATTCGTTTATTTACAAAAGTTGTCACAGTCATTATCACATTTTATTATCACTAATTTACATTTTCATCCCAGGCATATTTTGATGACTTTCCATTGGGTTTGCACCTTTTTTAAAAATGAACTCACTGTTGATTAAATAGGCACCCGAAACAACTACGACATCACCCTCCTTTAATCCTTCCGTAATTTCCACATCTCTGCTATTTTGCATTCCAATGGTAACCATTCTGTTTTCAAACACACCATCGGTATTTCGTATCCACACATAATCACCTGTACTTTCCTGAATAATTGAATGAACCGGCAAAGCGAGTGCTTGTTTCATTTCCGTCTTTAGAATTATACTCGCCAACATTCCCGGCTTAAGCTCGGAAGTTGGATTTGCAACATGAAACCTTGCCAGTACATATCTTTGTGGTGATTGCACCTGCGGATCAATAAAAATTACTTTTCCTGTAAACCGCATTTCATCTGAACCGGGAATCGAAAAAGTTGCCTCTGTTCCGGTATGTACATATTGCAAATAAGGCAAGTACACTTGTGCCTCTACCCACATGGATTGCAATGATATTAACCGAAATAGTGTTTTACCGCTTGAAACATATTCACCTTCAGAAACGGATATTTCGCCAACAAATCCATCATCAGGTGCAAAGACAGGAACATTTTTGAAAACATTTTTTGTTTGATTAAGAATTTGTATCAAGGAATCACTCATACCAAACAACAGTAATTTATTTTTTGCCGCAGACTGAAGATCAAATGACAATACAGATTTCTCCACCGAAAGAATATACTCTGATTGCAAAGTATTTAACTCCTCACTGTAAATTTCATATATCAATTGACCTTTTTTAATATACTCGCCTTCACTTTTAATATATAGTTTATCTATCCTTCCCTGTACTCTTGAGCTGATAGAGTTCGCCAGATTTTGATCAATAGCGACTTTTCCGGTTAAAGGAATATCTTTTGTCAGTTTATGTGCCCGTAATGTATCGTAGGTAACATTCGCCAGTTTAATCTGTTGTTCACTTAGTTTAATTTGTCCGGTTTTTAAAGTGTTCTTTTTTACTTTTATTAATTTCATATGGCAGATCGGACAATTTCCTGATTTATTCTCAATGACCTGGGGGTCCATCGAACAAGTATAATATTCATCTGCACCTGCTAAGTCTGCTTTACTTTTATCATTAACACAAGCATTCAGCAAAGTCCACACAAAGAGAACAAGACCAAATGTGATAAGCCTAATATCCTTATTTCCCATCATCATCAGTTTCAATGAAGCTTTCGCTATCAACCAAATATTGAGCATTTGAAGCCACCTCAGCATTCAAATCCAACCCTTTAACTACCTGGATCAATGTATCCGTCCAAAACCCTGTTTCTATGGATTTAGCGGAAAAATGATTGTTCATTTTTTGAAATACAACTTGCTTCTGACCCAGATTAACTACAGCATTTCGACTAAGCCATATTCCGGATATTTTATCAGAAAATATTTTTGCTGAAACCAGCGTACCAATTGTAATACGCGAATTCTGCTCTTGCTGAATGTATACCCGAAGTTTGATGGTTGATGCATTTTTACCTGTTACTGGTTCAATAAAATCAACAGTAGAAATGATTTCATTCGATGGTTCCGTTTCCAAATTCAGCAATACCTTATCCCCCAATTTAATAGTTTTTGATTTTTCCGGGAAAAGATTCAAAACAGCCCAAACCCTATTTGTATTGTAAACTGCAAAAACAGATTCCCCTGACTGGATATACATTCCTTCCTTCAAACTTAGCGCGGAATTTTGAGAACCAGGTAAATTTTCAATTTGTTCAGGAAGAATCACAGACGGAGATCCGGACATTCCCTGTGTTCCATTCATAGATGCCTGAGTGGAGCCTGAACTTATCCCTATATCATGAATGTGTCCACTATATGGACTATAAATGGGAAGAGGATTCAGGACTTTCATATCCCGTTCAATTGTATTCAACTGAACTGAATTTAAACCAAGCAATAATAATTTATTACGACAGGAATTGATCAGCGATGAATCCGAAATTGAATTTCCAAGTTGCTGTATAAACTCCATTTGTGCGGTCACGATGTCAGGACTGTAGATGTCCATGATCCGTTGACCTTTGAGTACATTTTCAAAGTTAAAATGAACATATAATTTTTCAACTCTTCCCCCAAAACGGGTAGGAATGATTGAAATCAATCGGGGATCATAGGTTATAATTCCGGTAACTTCTTGAAAAGGTTCCAGCGTGAGCTGAACCGGCCTGATGGTAGAGATCTTACTCAATACTGTCTGATTTGCAGGCTGCACAAGCCCGTCCAGTTCTAAAGTACTAGCTTCGGTAAAATGCTTGCTGTCGGATGATTTATTGCAGGAAAAAAGTAATGCTAATGCACAGTAAACCAGAAATTGGGGTCCAGTGATAAGATTCAAATATCGTCGTATGGCGTAATTTTTCATATAATTAATAGTCAACCTGAAGTTCCTTCTCGTATTCAACCTGCAGTTTCAATAATGAGCTCCACTGATCCAATTCAGACATTTTGGACATTCTGTACATTTTTAAAGCATCCAATACCACAAATAGATCTTCCGTATTTTGTTCATATGCCAATATCGACGCTTTACAATTGTTTAGATATGCCGGAAGAATATTTTCTCTAAAGTTCAATAACTGCTCCTTCGTTGATTTGAGCTGACCCTGGATCGAAACAAGCATAGCCATTGCTTCATTTAGCATAGCTTCCTTTTGAAGATTAACAGATTCAATGGAATGGTCTAAAGCTCTTATCGTTGATTTGTATTCATTTGATGACCATGGTGCGATCGGGACAGATATCATCCCCATTGCAGAATACTGATTGGGCATACTGTTGAGTGATTGCATATGGCTTAACGACAATCCGAAATCGGGTAATCGCTTTGTTCTTTCGTATCGTTGTTGAAGCAAGAGTAAGTTTTTACTCGCTTCATA